>NZ_JBMOLD010000005.1:0-108543 GCF_049325435.1 Melioribacter sp.
ACGTAAGGGTCAACAGCTATACTTATATAACCGATTCGATAATAATGGATAATTGCAATATCGGCAGATATTCGAGAATACGACGCGCCATTATCGATAAAAACGTTCACATCCCGGAAGGCACCGAAATCGGGTTCGACCCCGAGGAAGACAAAAAGCGCTTCAAAGTCTCCGAAACCGGCATCGTAATCATACCAAAGAATTACAAATTCTGAGTAATAAGGCAAGGAATAATCCATTCCTTGCCTTGTTATCCTCTTTAGTTTATTTTTCGTCTTATGAAAGAAAACTTACAAAATAAACTCGAAAGTCTGCCCAATTTACCGGGCATCTATCAATTTCTGGATAAAAACGGTAAAGTTATCTACGTAGGCAAAGCGAAGAATCTTCGAAACAGGGTCAGGAGTTATTTCCATAACAATGTCGATTCTCCCAAAACTGCGGCGCTCGTCTCCAAAATAGAAGATATTGAGCTGATTATTACCGATAACGAAATCGAGGCTCTTGTACTCGAAAATAACCTGATTAAACAACTCAAACCGAGATACAACGTTAATCTTAAAGACGACAAATCTTATCCGTATATTAAAATTTCGAATGAACCATTTCCTCAGGTGTACCCTACGCGAAATGTGGTTAACGACGGGTCAAAGTATTTTGGTCCTTATACGGATGTGAAAAGCATGAAGAAATCGCTCAGGCTTATTAATAAAATATTCAAAATACGGAGCTGTAAATTTCATATAACGCAGGAAACAATCGAAAAGAAAAAATACAAATTGTGCCTCGATTATCATATAAAAAAATGCGACGGACCGTGCGAAGGTCTGATTTCCGAAAATGATTACGGGCAACTCGTAAAGCAAGTCATAAAAGTTCTGAAAGGCAAAACCGACGATTTGATCTGCGAACTACAGCAGCAGATGCAGCAAGCCGTTCAAAAATTGGAGTTTGAAAAAGCCGCGGATCTGCGCGACCGCATAGAGCAATTGCAGGTATATTCTTCCAAACAAAAAGTAGTAACTACGGATAAAGAAGACCGAGACATAATTTCCGCCGCTTATGAAGGTAAAGATGCAGCGGCGACGGTATTGAACATCAGGGCTGGTAAGCTTGTCGGCAAACGACAATTAACTCTGACAACTTCGGACGCCGTCTCAAATACGGAAGACCTGAACGATATAAAAACGCTTTACTCCACCATCGTTAAATTTTATTATAACGATTACGTTGAAATACCCAAAGAGATAATATTGGAAGAAGAACCTGACGAGAGCGATACTTTAATTGAGTGGCTGAGCGAAAAAGCCGGTTTTAAATGCCGTTTTATCGTGCCGAAGAAAATGAGCGAGGCAAAGTCGCTATTAATGATGTGCAAACAGAATTCATTGCTTCACCTTAAAGAAATTCAACTGCAAAAGATGAAAAAAGAAGGAAGCGTTCCGTTTGTAATTGCCGCTTTACAAAAAGAATTGGGACTAAAAAATTTACCTCGCAGAATTGAGTGTTTCGACAATTCCAATTTACAGGGCAGCGACCCTGTTGCAAGCATGGTGGTTTTTGTCGACGGGAAGCCAAAAAAAAGTTTATACAGAAAATTTATAATACGAAGCGTTGTAGGCCCCGACGACTTTGCCAGTATGAGAGAAGTAATCGAAAGAAGGTATTCTAAAACTACGGAAGGAAACGAGCCGATGCCCGACTTGATTATGGTCGACGGCGGAAAAGGACAATTGTCGAGCGCGATTGAAGCGCTTGAGAAGTTGGGCGCTAAAAATTATGATATAATCGGACTTGCAAAAAGACTTGAAGAAATTTATTTGCCCGGCGAAAAGGAGCCGCACATAATCGCCAAAACATCGCCCGTTTTGAAATTACTTCAGCATCTCAGAGACGAAGCTCACAGATTTGCAATCACGTTTCATCGCCAGCGCAGAACAAAGCGCACTATTACAACCGAATTACTGAATATTAAAGGCATTGGAAAAAAGTTGGCGGAAAAATTATTGAGCGCAATGACTATTGAGGAAATAAAGCAGGCGGAAATCGAAAAGCTCTCTGAAATAGTGGGACAAGCAAAAGCAAAAATTATCTACGATTATTATCACACCGAGAACGTCGGGAATCAATAACGCTCAGCCGTTCAATACTCTAGTAGATTCTCTTATAATAAGCTCGGTTTCCAATACAACTTTTTCGGGAGGCAACAATACGTTCGATTCAATATTCCTGATTAATATTTCAGCCGCTTTCCTGCCTATTTCATGCTGAGGAGCTCTAATTGTAGTCAACGGTATAGGGTATATACGCGCATAATAAATGTCGTCGTTGCCAACTATCGAAATATCGTCGGGCACTTTTATTCTTAGCTCTTTCAACGCCATAATTACCCCGAGAGCCTGCTGGTCGTTGAAGCAAACAATGGCAGTCGGATACTCTTCTTTCTTCCGGTTCTTAAAATATTCGATTGTTTTACCAAAGCTTTCTTCGAATTGCGAACCTATAGAGACTATCATATCGTCCCTGAAAATCAACGGACTTTCGCTGAATGCTTGTTTGAATCCTTCGATGCGTTCCTGTGTATGTGAAGACTGAGGAGGTCCTGCAAAGTGAACAATTTTAGTATGCCCGCAATCGATCAGATATTTTACGGCTTTTTTTATAGCGTTTTGATTGTCGATAGCGACCACATTAGCCTGAATGCCCTTTACGTCTTCCAAAAGGACGAAGGGATAATTTATCATTTTCAACTTAAAGAGGTGTTCGATTTCGGAACTTCCCTCAACAATCGGGGCAATTATTGCTCCTTTAATATCCTTCGACGAAAACATATGCGAGAATCTGATTTCTGATTCGTGGTCGTTTTCCGAACTGGTAACAACCACGGAATAGCCCTTTGAATTGGCATATTCTTTTACGCCTGAAGCAATCGCCGTATAGAACGGATAATTCAAATCTTTGATTATAATTCCGATAGCCTTATCCTGATTTCCGTTCTTCATATTTCGGGCAACGCCCTTGGGTCTGTAATTAAGCTCTTTCATTATTTGGAGGATGTGGTCGCGCGTCTCGGGTTTAACAGTATTTTTAGCATTTATTACGGCAGAGACAGTGCCCTTGGACACACCCGCTTTCCTGGCAACGTCTACAATAGTAATTTTTTTCATTTAATTTTTCCTGCTTTGGATCTCCCCAAATTAAAACGGTTTAATACCTTTATAAAACATTCAAAAATACTTTTATATCCTTATAAAATCAAATTATTTTTAGCATTAAAATCGGTAAAAAAAGCGATACAAGCATTTTCGGAAAAATTTTAAATAGCCGGACTTATTTTCTGAAGTTTCATTTTTTTATTTTTGCAGGGATAAATTTTAATAAATTCTGGAGGCGCTTGCATGAACAATTTCGTATATCAAAATCCGACAAAAATAATTTTCGGCAAAGAAACTATCGGGAAAATCGGAGAAGAAATAAAAAATCACAATATTAAATCGGTTCTAATTTTATACGGCAAGGGTTCGATCTTTAAAAACGGCGTCTATGATAAAGTCGTTGACTCATTAAAAGCCAACAATATCCAATATATCGAAAAAGGAGGCGTAAAACCGAATCCCGTGCTCAGTTTTGTGCGCGAAACAGTCCGTCTCGTTAAGAGAAATAATATCGAGGCTATATTAGCCGTGGGCGGCGGCAGCGTTATCGATTCGGCAAAAGCAATCGGAGCCGGCGCAGTTTACGACGGAGACATCTGGGATGCGTTCGAAGGCAATGTGAAACTTTCAGATTCCCTTCCGATATTTTCCATTTTAACACTTTCGGCTACAGGTTCGGAAATGAACGGTTATGCTGTCATTACAAATGAAACGGAGAATAAAAAATGGGCTTTTACGGCGGGCTTATCTTCATACCCGAAGGTATCAGTGATTGATCCGACGGTACAATTTACGTTGCCCAAAGAACAAACTGTCTACGGAGCGATCGACGTACTCTCCCACATTTTCGAATTGTATTTCGACGGAACGCCGGAGACCGATTTGCCAGATGAGTTAGCCGAAGGTCTCGTTAGAACGATAATAAAAAGCGTCAAGACATTGATTGACAAACCGGAGGATTATAATGCCCGTGCAAATTTAGCCTGGTCGGCCACCCTGGCATTAAACGGAATAATCGGCGCCGGCAGAAATTACGGCGACTGGGCAACGCATTCAATCGAACATTCGATTTCGGCATTTTACGACGTAGCTCACGGAGCGGGTCTGGCTGTAATTTTCCCCGCCTGGATGTCATATAACATAAATTTGATAAACGATAAATTAATCAGACTCGGAAGGAATGTATTCAGTCATGACATAAATGAAGGCAGCCAAACGATAAAACAACTTGTGGAATTTTATAAGTCGATTGGAGCGCCAGTAAAACTGACAGACTTCGGAATTCAAGAAAACGATCTGAATAAACTTGCAGACAATGCCGCTTTACAAGCTCCCTTAGGCGCCCTTAGAAAATTGGAACGCGACGACATCTATCAAATCTATTCTATAGCTTTCAAAGGCGAATATTAAAAATTATCGGGCTGTCTCCGTCTTAGAAGACAGCCCGATAAATACTATTTGCCGTTCAATAAATCATCTACGGCATTTACAAGAAAGATATACTCGGCGCAGATATCGATTACATATTCGTTTTCACCCCAGAGGAATGGCCAATCTTCTTTGTTCTCAGGGAAATCAGGTTTAAGCATTAACAGGCCCGGCACCACGCCGCCGGCAATAAACGTGTAATCTGCCCTATTGCCTCCATAAGCCACCTTTTTGGAATACACGCCCACGCCCGACACAAAAGAAATGTTAGAGGACGGATGAAGTCCGTAAATATAGCTCAAGCCTCTGAATGTATATTCCGGATTCATAATATCCGGAAAAGCTTTATGAACATGATAATTCGTAATAGCCCAGCTTATTAATTCATGGTTGCCTGCCCACGGACGCCTTCCGATTAATACTCCGTATGGGTTTTCTTTTAAGAATTCGTCGCACTCCGTTTTATATTTTTCTACATAAGGGACTAACCTCTCCTTGAATCGACTGTCGAAATACGGAATCGCTTTAACGGCTCGTTCTATAAAAAGTATACGCGACAAACCGAGAGCGTTCCATATAAGATTTTCAAAGCGTTCTTTATAGTTTTCCTTTTCGGTAGAAATCAACAATTGCAATGCCGCATCGACTTCCCCTCTTATTCTGTAAAGTGCAAATCTGCCGGTGTCCTTTATCTCCCAGCCGGATTCATTGTGTTCTTTAATCCATGCATTCTCTGCTATCGACAAAGCCTCCGAGGCAAGAGAATCGTTGAATCCCTTTAATGCTCTGTAAGCAGCCGCCAATGCCGCCATCGAAGAATAATTCAACGACGGATCTTTCCCGGTAAAAGCCCACCTGTCATCATTGACGCCGCTGTATTTCCCGTCGTTTTCATTGACATCCATCTCCGGATTATAAATCATATTATCTGTCATTGCCGAGGGATCGCCGAGATGATGATACTGATGAAGATTCGGCACTACTATTCCCCTGAATGCATGTCCTACCGATTTATGCTGCGCTACTAGTTGCAACGTGCCGTGTTCGATTTGTTGAAGCAAGTCAGGTTTACCGTCGGGATGATGAATATCCGTATATCTGATTTTTTGATCAATGTATGTTTGGTCCCTGTCGATCTTAAAGTGTTCCCAACTGTCGACAAAACTCATTACTGTTGTGCAATGATGTCCCGTCTGGATATCGAAGTCTCCGGCGTCGAACCAACCTCCGACGTCGAGGCCGGGAATATGTTCTCCTGATTTGTATTTGGTATCGGTGCTCGGACCCATACTATAACCGTCAAAATGAATATGGTTTACCGGAGCCTGACGGGCGTCGTCCCGGCTGGGCAAACCGTGCCATACCCTGTAAGCTTCGTTGACAAACATATGATCCATCTGCACGGGAAACCATACGTCCAGAGTGGCATGCCATGCGGATTTATAGACATCCTCGCTTACAGGGAAAGGCTTGGTCTGAATATCGCCGTACTTAATAGAATATAAGCCGCTTTCTTTTATATCGGAAAAGTCAAACGTAACGTATTTATACCTCAGGAATTCGCCCCAACGTTCTACTTTTCTCTCAAGAACCTTAATCGTATTGCCGTCTTCATCAATTTTAAATAAAGCGGCGGTTTCAAGCGGTTCGTCATTTTTATCCAATTCAATTACGGAAATTTTATTTTGACCGGGATGATATCCCGTCTGAGAATAAGTAATTACCGGCTTGCGTATCCAATCCTTAATTGAATTTGCTTTCAAAAACCATTGTAATACCACTCCCTTTTTTCCGGCCGGTAATAAGGATCTTACAACATACCAACCGTTCTGAGCCAGGTTTCTGCCGTCATACAGCATCAGATTTCCGGTTAACGATTTAATTGTTACAAGACGTTCGGGGTCTTCCGGCGCCAGAGTTAAAACCTTACCTTCTACTATCGGAAGCGGATTAATAAATTCTCCGCGACCTTTATCGTCAAAAGTTGAATGACCTGCAAACTGAGGAATCTTTTCTTCAACCGGTCGGGTTTCAACAGGACCTGTCGGGTACAAAGGAAATATACCCGGTTTTCCGTCGATCAAATAGGTCTTTTCAAAATAAGCCGACGGCAAAAATTCCATATTGAAGCCCGCATGCCCTTCCAATTTTTCGGGCAGAGGTTCGTCAAGTATTACTTGTATTATCGCGCCGTCTTCATATGCCTCAACTTTTACTCTGGAATTAAAATCGAATTCGTTATAACGCAGCAATACCTCTATCGAATTATTCTCCCTGTCAACTTTTCTCTCAACCACCATAGGTATCTGATCCCATTGTTCCGGTGTGGGCTGAAGACGGACTCCTCCGCCGGTCGCAGTGCGAACATCGTGATGAATCAATTCAATACCTGCGGTTTTTTCGTCAAAGAAGTAACCGGTATATTGATTGCTGAACACCAGCAAATTAACGCCGCGTGTTTCAAAATACTCCTTTTCATTGATTTTCAATTCCTGCGCCGATAACGGATAGCGACTTAATATTAGAATCATTAAAAGAATACTTAATTTTTTCATGATACCTCCCCTATATTGATTTATTTACGACGAGCTGCATTCCAAGTAATTACCGTAATTACGGAATAAAAAAACAAGCCGACGAAAAAAGAGAACGTAAATCCTAACGTCATCGAAAAAATAACGGCGAGAACCGAACCAGCGACCGACATAAGACCGTTGACGCCGTATAACCATGGGATATATTTTTCCAGTTTATGCTCTTTTAACAAATTAATTCCTGCGGGAAACGGGACGCCGAGCATAAAAGCCAGAGGCAATAAAAGCATAAATATAATAAAGGCTCGGAACGCGAGATTTAATTCAACCACTCCATCGAGTATCAACGGGTAAGTCGTGAATAGAATAATTCCATAGATAACAATGAAAAGAGTAATAATTCTCAAACGTCCGTAAAATTTCACTTTGATTATTTTTTTGCTGTAAAAGCTGCCCATACCCATTCCTATCAACAAAGACGAAAGCAGCACAGAGAGCGAAACAGTAGGTATGCCCAGATAGAGAATTAATTTTTGAAAAAGAGCAATCTCCATTATCATAAAACCGGCGCCGATACAAACAAACAACAGCAATGTAAAAAAGAGTTCTTTCCTATCTATTTTCTCTTTTTTAATTCGCTTTACATTAAAAGCGGGAATTGCAACTACTAATAATCCGATTATAACAATCGCAATAAACAGTTTTAACAAATCATCCGGCACGCCTCGACTTACCTTATAGAAGAACGGACTGTCGTCTCTCACGGGAGATATGTAGTACTTATCTTTTTTGATCAACTCTTCGATCGATTCGATATTTTCATAGACTGTTGATAAGAATAAATTTTCCGGCGACTTATCCAGTTCATTCCAACTGAACGGTAAATAGGTAACCTGCGGTAAACTTTTCGGAATTTTTCTCAGCGTATTTTTAATGTTGCTTATATCATTCTGGGAGAAAGCCGTTTTCTTAATTACAAGAGTAGGAGCGTAATCCTGTCCGATAACAATAAAATGATTCAAAGCGTCCCGGTTATTTATTCCCGATTCGTCGAACGCATAGATCGCTGTAACCAATAATCGAATTAATTCCCATCTGTTATGGACTGTAAATATCAATCTGCCGTTTTGCGTCAGCCTGTTCAAATAATCTTTAATAGCCTCAACGGTGAGCAAATAATTTTCGTTTGACGCTATGTTGTCGATGTTTTGCAATTGTTCCGTCGATGGCAACGCCATTACAATCAGGTCAAAATATTTATTTGCGCGTTTGATGTAGTTGCGCCCTTCGTCTATCAGTATATTTACATTCGAAAAATCCGTATAAATGCCGCCGTTGAACTCTTTTTGTTCTTTAACGATTCGCACAAAATCGGAATTTACTTCCACACCGTAAATTTCTTTCACTCCCTCAATCAAGCCCACTAAAATTTCTTTGCCTCCGCCCGGTCCGATAACCAGCATTCTGTTTTTTTCATTTTCATTAAGTAATAAAAATGGAATGGAAGTAGAGTGCTGAATTAATAACCTGCCCAGCATACTGCCGGGATTTTTAACGTCCCCGCCGAATCGATACATTTGCGAACCGGCCGACCCGTCAATGAAAAGTTGCTTAACCATGTCCTGATTCTTATACTTCACCAGATCCGAGCGCCCGTTAATACTCCATCGGCTCTCCTCAATCTCTGAAATTTCTTTGGCGTCCGGATAAACGTAATAGAAATCTTTTTCGGGATAATAACCGATCGGAATTTCTCCGATCAATTCATCATCCCCCTTTACGAGTAGAAACCCCATCGATAAAAACATTAGGGAATAAATTAACAGCCTTACCGAACGACGCAATCCGATTGAGAAGGAGTAAATTACGATCGTCAATAACAATAACGAAACAAACAAGACTCCGTTAACGGCGCCGAGATTATTCAGAATCGGAATTGACGCTACGGCTCCGATTGCCGCCCCGGAAAGATCGGACGCATATAAACGGAATCCGTCGAAAGAGAACACTTTATAAATCTGCGAGTATAATATGCCGGCGGTAAAAAACGGTATGGTTTGCAGCGAAAAATAAACATACGGATTTGTAATTTTGAAGAGAACGATCGATAAGATAAAGATTATTAAAGAAACGCTCAAAGCAACGATATACTTTTTCAACACTATGATAATTTCATCAGATTCGATAGCCTTAACTCTATAATGCGCATATATACTTCCCAGCCCTATTCCCAATATTGCCAACGACAGGATTAAAAAGGCATAGTTACTAACGAATATTACCGACGATATGCGAGTCGATATTATTTCAAAACTAATTATCGCAAGAGACAGGGTCAATAAAATCAGGTAAATTCTTTTAACACTCATATTTTCGCGTTTTGTGAAGCGTTTTGTTTTTTTAATTTTTTTCCTATCTCGGTTTTCAATTGTATTGCATCTTTGTCGCCGGGAACGAGAGCCAAACTTCTGTTAAGATAAACATTAGCCGAATCGAGCTCGTTGTTTTTATAAAATGCATATGCCAAATTATACAATAATCCCGCGTCGTCGGGAGCCGACAGATAAGCCTGCCTAAGATATTTGATAGCGTTGCGGTAATTGCCGATATATAAAGCCATCAATCCGTTTCTACGCGGAGTGTAATCATTGAGATTAATTTTATTTTGAGCATAAAAAAATCTCAAAGCTCCGTCGAGGTCCTTAAGAACGGGATACTGATAAATGATGACGTCCATATACTTCAGATAATTTTTTATTTCGTCTCTTCTCAGATGATAAGTAGCGGCTATCAGATGCGCGTCGACCCAGGATACTTTGTTTTCGATTCTGGCCGCGGCAAGCGAATCGATAAAATCTTTGGGATTCAGTATATTCATAAAATCCGATTGATTAAATTTATTTCTTCGCTTTTCGGCAAAAGGCCAATCGGATTTCAGTAATTTTACGTAATAGACGCCCAGCGTCGAATCCAAACGCGTAAATACAAAATTCGCCACTGTTATGCTGTCCTGCTTTTCATAAGGTATCTTCCCTCTTTCGATCGGAGGCAGGTAACCGAATTTATGCATGTAATCGTAATACGACTTACCCATCAGTTGATAACCCTGTAAGTTGGGATGTAAATGGTCAACCATCAGATTGTCCCCGACTATGCCGGAAGGGCTAGCGGCGTTAAATATAGAATCCAGAGGAACTACAGGAGCTCCGTATTTATATCCCAATTCTTCTATTATACTATTCATTGCCTGGGGGGCTCGAAATCTGAGAGCGTCCAAATCTTTAGCCAGTACAAACAGCGAATCTGCTTTTTTCAAATTCCCTTTATTCAGTTCCCTCACGGCATTTTCATATGCCTCAATTGCCGTAATGTAATCCCGAGTTTCGACCGAGGCAAAAGGTTTTTGATCCTTCAGATTGCAAACGAGCTTTCCTAAAATGACCGGCGTTCCCCTTTCTTTAGAAACCCTTAAAATTTCATCCATATTTTCTCTGAATTGTTGAACGCCTTCTGCGAACTCCTCCGAGTTAACAGGAATTAATTTATCTTGGGCAATTTCCGACATAAGCGTGCCGTGCGATTTAATATTTTCACCAGTAAAGAGAGAAGCTATTGAATTAATTGCGTCTCTGGTCAATTGTGTAATTTTATATTTGTTTAAATACAACATCAACTTTATCAAAGCGCGCGATGTTCCGTACGACTCCACCGAACCGACTCCGAGAGCGCCATAATATTCATTGTGACCGGCATAAATCAAAATCAAATCCGGCTCTTTTTCCAACACGCCCGGAAGCAAATCCAAAATCGTGTACGAATTAACCGCTGTCATAGCGACATTCACAATCTCGATATTCGATTCGGGATAAACGAGTTCCAATCTTTTACGTATATACCTTGAAAATGCGCCCATCGGATTAAAAGGATATCCCTGAGCGCTGCTTCCGCCGAGAACAAATACTCTGAAAGCATTCGGCTTTTTATGAAGGTCGAACATATCCTCTATAGTATTGGGCGTAAAATTCCCGCTTGGGAAATATCGCCTTCCTACTTCAGGATTTATAATTAGTTTGCCGTTACCCGCATCGACCCATTGTTCGGTATTATAACCGTAGTCGGTTGCTCTGAGTAATAATTCCAACAACGTTATAAAAATTACCGGCGCTAATACCAGAACTACATAAAACCATTTTGGATATTTACGAGACGATGTTTTCAATATTTCATTTATCTCTTTTACGGAAAGATTATATTTTTTAGACAGTTGTTCAGGCGTGCGCTTTTTACCGTCTGCGAGAATCTTTTTTCTGATGTCTTTATTTCCGTTCAAAATAATCTCAGATTAAATTAATACCTTATTAAGTCGATATTTTCGTATTAAATATCAACCGAAACAACATCTTTCTTCAGTATTACAAAGCGCTTTATTGGACATTACAATTATGAAACGCCCTCTATAAGTTTTTTAAGCGTTTCTTCGTTGATAACAGGTTTATACTTTTTTATTAAATATTCTTCGATTTCTATTTTTATCTTTTCCCTGTGGTAATTTTTATAATCCTCAATAACGGAATCTTTAGCTTCTTCAAAGCTCAGTTGTTTTTCCGGACTTATTTTAAAACACTTTATTACGGCATAGCTTTTATTATCATAATCCTCGAATTCGATTGGTTCGGCGACCTCAGATTCGTTCAGAGCAAAAGCAATATTTCCAAAGACCGGTTTTTCGTCTTTCCCGAATGACTTGATTTCCCCGTTGCGATCTTTTATGTATGTTTTGACTAAATATCTCCCCTTCACTTTTTCAAAAGGAACGCCGCTCTTTATCTTTCCGTATGCGCTATCCGCCTCTTCTTTCGTAGGAAAAACCATTACAAATATATTTCTTTTTTCAAGCTGATAGTATAAATCGTTTTTATGTTCGAGATAGAAACTATAAATCGCATCTTCCGTTGCAGGCGGAATTTTTGATTCTATGACCGCCAGATTGTAGAGGCGAACCAATTGATTTTTCAGCGCAATATCATCCGTAAATGCGTTGAAAATATTTTTCTTTAGATTCAGAGCCTCGGCTTTTTTTACAATTATCTCCGTTCGCAACGCTTCCGTCAAAAAATCCTTTAACGCTTCGGTCGTAATATTTTCCCCGTCTTTCAGAATCAATATATTATCCAGAAGATAGATTAGTTTTTTGTAGTCTACTTTTCCCCCGTCATAAGTTAAAATAATTTTGTTATTCCCCTTATTAATTTCTTCCGATATTAATTGCGAATATTTGTCTTTATAGAAATCCTGTATTTTAGACCATTTAACAATTTGTTCCAGCGCCGCATTATTCCATGACAACTTACTTTCGTCGATAGTTTTCTTCATATCGTTTTCAAATTCCTCGTAAGCTGGCGTATAAAATATATTTTTCAGGTATGTTTTAATTTCATGTTTTACCGACTCAAAAGGCTTAACTCTCACGGGTAGAATATCAACAACTTCAACAATTTTGATTGCGGTCGGAGCGTTCAATATTCTTATATCGCCCTTATTCAATTTAAATACAATATTCGCGACCGGATCCAAAAGCGCCTGTTTCCAATCGACAGGCGGCATAACGCCGTTATTATTCGCTGAATATTTTTTTACAAGTTCGCTAAAATCGCGTCCGTTTTCAATTTCCGATTTTATTTCCAATGCTTTTTGTTCGAGCGAATCGAGTTGCTCCCTCGTTATGTCCTTATCTTTAACCAACTCAATCTGTCTGCAGACGATTTTTCTGTCCATCATACCGTAAACATTTTTCGCCGCCTCTTCCGATGTATATTTACCCAGATATTGAGACTTGAAATATTCCGCCACAAGTTCTTCGTTAATAATACGACTGATGCTTTTGATTAACCCGGTATTCGTATCCAATCCTCTCTCAAAGAAGTCCATTCTTTTAAACTGATTAACGAGCATATCGCGAAGGGCATTGCGATAAATATCTTCTCTGTTACGATATCTCTTATTATACAGCCAGTCAACCACGTACTTATTTAACTCGCCCGCCGTAACGGAATATTCGCCGGCATATCTGGCAACAACCGAGGTATCTTGTTGCGTCGAATGAGCGAATGAATTGGCGCTCAGTATTAAAAACCCAGATACAAATAGAAATAATAATCGGAAATGTTTCATAAAACTTTCTCCCGTTCAGGAAAAGATGTGAACGTTTGATATAAACTTAGCATCAATTTTATTGTATTAAATTAATCCGCTTTGAATAAAAATAAAACCCCGATAATTGGATTATCGGGGTTTTACATTAAATAACTGCGTCGCTATTTGATAAGCATCATTTTCTTGGATACTTTATAATTGTCGCTCTGCAAAGTATAGATATAGACTCCGCTTGCAAGATTGGAAGCGTCAAATGTGACCTGATATTTTTGCGCCGTTTTGAAACCATCCACAAGCGTAGCCACTTCCTGACCCAAGGCGTTATATACTTTTAACGTAACGTTGCCCGGCTCCGGCAGTGTAAATGTAATTACAGTTGTCGGGTTAAACGGATTCGGGTAATTTTGCGACAAATCAAATTGGGTCGGAACTCCGCCAAGTTCTTTAACGGCGGTAACAGTGTGTCCGTTTTCGAGAGCTTCCACTAAATCGCCAAAATACTTATCGTGATTGGCGAGGAAAGTAGCTTTTGCATCGGGGAACCAGTTCAAGTCGCCAACAGGCAATCCGTCCGTACCGCCGACTTTCAAGTCTTCATCGCTGTACGACAAGTCGATAGGAATCGGCCAATCTGAGTAAATGAAGTTTTCGCTACCTAGACTGTTTACTCTCCAATACGGCATAACTGCAGTACTGGTAGTATCGATAGTAGCGAGGCTGAATTCTTTAAGAACGTCTACCTGGTCAGTTAAGAGGTCGGCTGTATTGGCAAAGTTAGGTAATTTTTCGTACCAAACGCCTTCCGTCAGATAAGGATAATTTGTATCATCGTCAAAAAGCGATTTGGTGCGTTCGTTCATTTTCATCGCCTGATTCATCCAGGTTGTAAATCCGTTCACCGCCATGTTGTTTGCTTCAGCTGCCAGGTCAGTCAGTCTGGAATCCCAATAGACCAAATTGGCTTCAACCAGCCATTTTCTGTCGACCTGCTCCATGCTTTCAGGCAAAACGGCAACGTCGATTATACCCTGCGGCAAACCGTCAATTGCCTGCTCGGAAATATCTTCCGTCATATTGGGTCTGAACGGCTGTACGTTACTGTTAACAAAAATGTTGTTTGTTATTATGCTGTTGCTTTGAACGCCCTGTGTTTCGAATATAACATTCGAGCAGTTAATGAAATTATTGTGGTTTACATAGATAAATTTAATCGGGTAATTTCTGAATTTGTAGATGTACCCTTGAGCCATAACGTGCGTATTGTTTTCAACGTAGATTGTATCCGTATTATTGTCTACGTTATCGTATACGCCGCCGTTGCGACGGCAAGCGCGACCGCTCATGTTTACAAAATAGTTGTCTTTAAAAAACAGTCTGTTGCCTGAATGCGCATTTGACTGGACAAATACCCACCAGTTATGCTCCATCATGTTATTTTGAAAAACAATTTTACGGTCGGCTGCGCCGGAATTGAAGAACGCCCAGCCGTAAGTGCCGTCGGGAGCTCCGCAAATAATACTTGTGTTTTTCACCGTTAAATCATGGCTCCAGGTTATGCCGCCGGCGCTTGAGCCTCCCTCGTCTGAATAACCCGAAATAATAGGCGGAGCCGCCTGTCTTTGTACCAGTATATCATCGTCGGCGCCGACAATTACTGTCGGTCTGTCTGCGGGAGTTGTAAGTGTAGCTGACATAGGATACCAACCGGCGGTTTTCAATTCGTATACTCTGCCGGCGGGGGCGTCGGTATCCGCAGCAATGGCGTTACTCAATGAGTTAGCTTCGCCCATATCGTAATAGTCTTTGATTACAAGAGTGTCGCCTCTAATCTCATCTACATAATCCATAAGCCCCTGAGCGAAAGACGACGAGAAAGAGAGCAGCAACAGTGTTAAGAAAAAGGAAAATAATTTCTTCATAGCGTGCCTCCTAAATAATTAGTTAAATGATATAAATAACACATCCCCATGGTATTCAGTTTTTTAACCGAACAGCATTCGGATACATTAGAGAGTGTATCTCAAGTTAAGTTCGAATACCCTTGGCGAATATAACGTGGACGCCTCATTATCAATAATCGGACCGTCCACTGTCCTGCGGAATTTCCTGTAATTCTTAACTGGATTGTGGAAAATGTTTATGCCGCTCAATGATATGCTTAAGCCTTCAACGGGCAGTTGCTGTTTAATGGTAAAATCCCATTTGTAGATATTGCCAGTGAATGTGTCTTCTTCGGGTCTCTGCCCTACGGACGTAATTACGTTACCCTGCATATTGAAAGAAAGACGAGCTGAAAATCCTTTGTAGTCAATACCCAGAGCGATGTTCAATATATCGTCTCCCTGATTAATCAAACGCGCGGTTCTTATAGTGTCGGTAGTAATATATTTTTCCCTGAATTTCCTTCTTCCCGTTATCGGATCGATATATTCTTCACGCTCAACCTGATTAATCAATTGTTGATAGTCCATTTCCGACCATACTCTGGTATAGTTTATATTCAATACAAGCGCATTGAGCGGCTCGGGCAAATACCAGAAGTTCGTTTGCCAATCGAATTCAAGTCCCTTTATGATAGCCGGAGACGGATTGTTTATGTAAGTGTCGATTTTATCCGACCGGGCAGGCGGGGTAATACCCTGCGATACCCAGAATGCGGAATCCGGAAAACTGACGCCGTAATACGAAAGATTTTGATAAAAGATCGTTGTCTGGAAAAATACATTATCAATTTCTTTGTAGAATCCTCCGACCGTAAACAGGCCTATTTCGTTGTTGTAGAACGACATATAAAGGTCGTAATTTGTGGATACTGCAGGTTTCAAATACGGGTTACCCGCACGGTTGGTTAGACCCGGCGAGAAGTAGACGTTAGGAAGAATAGCTCTGAAATCCGGACGCGCAATTGTCTTGGAATAAGCAAGTCGTACGTCAGCCCAATCTGTAAATTTATAACGAATCTGAGCGTTCGGGAAAAAGTTGTTATCGTCCCTGTCAACCGTATTCAAAGTATCGAGTATTCTCCCGTTACCGTCGACGGGGTGTGTGACGTAAAAATTAGTCGCATTGTATTTCATGTTATAATATTCATAACGACCGCCCAATATCATAGAAAGTTTTGTGCCCAGATTAAAAGTGCCCATTAAATATCCCGCCGTAAAAATCTCCGCGCCGTTGAAATCTTCCGATACCGTTCCGTCTTTATGAACCGCCTGTCCCCAACCGGACCGGGCTCGTGTATAAAAGTCGTCGAGCATGCCGATATTGAATGCATAATTGTACGGATGCTCTCCGTTCAGGAAGTACTTGCCCCTTGTATAATCTTTATTTTGGACGTCCGTAAAAAGCAGCTGATTTTGATTGCTCAGAGTTTTACCGGGAATAAAATCTCTTACATTAGAATAGAAATCTTCGTCGCCGGTTCTCTTATACCAGCGATTTAAGTCGTTGGAACGCGTGGTTCTTTTAAATTTACCGCCGACTTTGAATGTCGAGGAAAAATCCGACGTAAACGAAACAGGTATTGTAAAATCGAGCTGCGAATTATAGATATGTTGTTTGAACGCCACCTCGCGAATTACCGCCCAGTCAGAGATATCCGCGCCCTGATAGTCGGCGGGGTCAATTTCTATATTAAGAATTTCCGCGGGCGTAATCGTATTCCTCAAATTTGAATAAGAAATCCTGTTGCCGTTGGCGTCGTAGCCAAAAGGAGCGCCTGCCGCATTTGCAAAGTTAGTATTATCGCCCGGGTCTCCGTACCTGATGTCGGTATTGCGGTCGCTATACGAGTGAGATAATGTCAACTCTCCTTTTATATCCCCGAAGTTGTATTCCATCTGGAATGCATTAGCCAGCAATGTCCTTTTGTATTTATCGCGGTTCAAAGAATAAATTACCCTGTTGTTTTGCAAATCCAGCTGTGTATTGTGAGTTGCATTATCGTTTATTCCTTTAGATATCGTATTTTGAAGCAGTATTTTGCCATCGGGTAATTTATAATCAAGTATTATACTTCCTCCGTATGTGGAAGTAATATTTTGTTGATCTTGATAATTAAAAGTATTCAGTCGGTAAGGTGATTCTCCGTACGGCAAGAATTCGTATCTTTCATACGAAGCCGAAATCTGATCTAAACCGTCGTCAAATCTGTCGGCGTTCCCCTGAATAAAAACGCCGAGTTTATCGTCGAAATATCTGTTGCTTACGCTGGCCCAGAATCTGTAATTATCGTAAGTACGGTCCTGATGATTCAAACTTCCTTGCGAAAGCATATCGAAGTGAAAACCGGAAGGAGCTTCGCGCAGTCTTAAATTAACAACGCCGCCGATTGCATTTGCGTCCATATCCGGAGTGACAACTTTAACTACTTCAATGCCTGAGAGCATGTTGGCGGAAATAAAACCGAGATTTGTAGCGCGCGTGTTGACGTCGGTAGACGGAAGTTGAATTCCGTTAATTAGTATCAAATTTTGTTTTGCCTGAACGCCTCTGATCACCACCTGGTCGCCGTTCATTAGCGAAAGCCCCGGCAGTCTGCTCAAAGCGGTAGCTGCGTCTGCGTCAGGCAGTTCGTGAATTTTTTCTGCGGATACGACATTCTTAATCGTATTGGCAGTCAATTGCTGGTTGATTGCGGCTTTTTGACCTTGCGCCTGAGCTGTAATTATAATTTCCTGCCCTTCGATTGCCTGAGTAGCCAGAGCTACATCAAGCTGAACGGTTCTGTTTGGTAGTACATCAACCGTAAATTCTTTTGTCACATAACCGATATATCGCACCGCTACTTTGTAAGTTCCGGGCTCGATTTGCGCAATTACATATTTGCCTTCTAAATCTGTTGCCGCTCCCAAACTTGTTCCGACCAATAGAACATTTGCGCCAACTAAAGGTTCGTTTGTAGTAGAGTCGATTACAGTCCCTGCTATACGACCTTTACCCTGGGCATGAATCAAAGTTACGGAAATTACTGACAGAAGGATGGTTAATAGAAATTTAGAAATGATCTTCATAACACTCCCCGCTTTTATTTAATTATTTATGGGATAGAGCCCCATTTATTAATAATTTCAATCGGTGTTACTCAGAGTAATCATTGCCCTTAAACGCCCTATAATTTTGAAGCCGAGTCAAATTTAACCAATATTTAATTGTTACAATATTTATTGTACCGTTTCAATATTATGGAAATTAGTTCAAGATGTCAAGGATTTTTTATCAAAATAAGAAAAGAAACTACTTAACTGTTTAAGTAGAATTAATCCCTCATTTAATCAAAAATTTACAGTGGTTTCCAAGTATGAAATTCTTCAAATCCGCTAATCTACAGTGAATCTGTATACTGTAGTCGATTTGAATGTAACTCCCGCAGGCAATATTGCCTGCGGAAAATTCTTTTTGTTGGGCGAGTCGGGGAAGAATTGTGTTTCTAAACATAAGCCGGTTCTGAAATTCATGGGCGTTCCTTTTTTACCTTGCGCTTCAGGATTAAGATGGTTGCCCGAATAGAATTGTAATCCCGGCATATCGGTCATCACTTCCATTTTTCTGCCGCTCTCCGAATCGATTAAAAGAGCGGCCGATTTCAAACTTCCGTCATAACCGTTCAATACCCAGCTGTGATCGTAGCCTTTTCCTATTTTTAATTGAGGATGGTCGGCATTAATATCTTTTCCGATTTCTTTGATTTGCCTGAAATCGAACGGCGTATTTTCCACGGGTGCAATTTCTCCTGTCGTAATCGATTCTTCGTCTACGGGCGTGTAATTCTCGGCATTTATCATTAACAAATGATTTTCAATTTTTTTGGCAAAGTCGCCGCTCAAATTAAAATACGAGTGATGCGTCGGATTGAAAAGCGTTGTTTTATCTGAAATTCCTTCGTAAGTAATTATAAGTTCGTCGTTTTCCGTAAGTGTATAAGTAACCGTTACTTTCAAATTACCCGGGTAACCGGCTTCGCCGTCTTTGCTTAAATATGTAAGCTTTATGCTTTTACCTTTGTTAGATTCAACCGGTTCTGCATTCCATATTTTTTTAAAAAACCCCTCGCTTCCGCCGTGAAGGTGATTTTTTCCTTCGTTTTGCTCCAGCTGATATACAATTCCGTCGAGTTCAAACTTGCCGCCTTTAATCCTGTTAGCATACCTTCCCGCTACCGCGCCTTGAAATGTTTTATCATTTAAATACCCTTCCAAAGTATCGTAACCCAGTACAATATCATCGAACCGATTATTTCTGTCCTTCACAATAATATTTTTTACAATCGCGCCGTAATTAATTATGTTTATCTGCGCTCCGTTGCCGTTTGATAATTTATATTCTTTTATCTCGCTGCCGTCGTTCAAAATACCAAAAAATTTTTCGCCGTCCATTATATTCCTTAGTTGATTTTTAATAAAAAAACAAAATTATTAATTTGTTCTGATTTTGTCTAATTGAAACGGTTTAATTATATTTGAAACTCATTATTTATTCTAAAATTTTGCGAAATATTCACAAATAAAATCGGATAGGGAATCATGAATTACATAAATTCACTTTTTGGCGTCGAAAAAAAAGTTATTGTAATTACGGGAGGCAGCGGAATAATAGCGACTGCCCTGGCGGAAGGCTTCCTTAAAAGCGGCGCGAATGTCATACTTTTAAGCAGAAACGAAGATAAGCTTAAAAAAATTTGTGACTCATTCAAAGAACTCGGAAACATCGACTATTTTAAATGCGACGTATTGAAAGAAGACGAAGTAAACAATTCAAAAGAATGGATACTCCAGAAATACGGAAGGATTGACGTCCTGATTAACGGAGCCGGCGGCAATCTGCCGGAATCCACTTTAAAACCGGAAGAAAATATTTTCGATCTCAGTTTTGAAGGCTTTAAGAAAGCTGTCGATTTGAATTTGCACGGCACAGTATTGCCCACATTGAAATTCGGAGAGCCGATGGCAAAAAACGGCAGCGGTTCTATAATAAATATTTCCTCGATGGCAAGTATAAGGGCAATTACTAGAGTCGTCGGATATTCTGCCGCCAAAGCAGCCGTAGATAATTTTACGCGTTGGATGGCAATGGAACTCGCATTGAAGTTCGGCGACGGTTTGAGAGTAAACGCAATTGCGCCCGGATTTTTACTTACAAATCAAAACCGTAATCTGCTGACCAATGTCGACGGCTCCCTGAGCGACAGAGGAAAATCAATTATTAAAATGACGCCTTTCAGAAGATTCGGTCAGCCCGAAGAATTAGTAGGAACGGTAATCTGGCTGGCCTCCGACGCTTCCAAATTTGTTACCGGCGCTGTAATTCCAGTCGACGGCGGATTCAGTATATTCAGCGGAGTTTAAATGGACTTCAAAGATAAAATCGGATTTATTTACTCGTGGCGGTGGTTCGGTCATAACGACCCGCTGACGTTCGAAGACATCAAAACCGCAGGCGCCTCCGGAATTGTTACGGCGCTGCACCATATTCCCTCAGGAGATGTCTGGCCCGAAGAAGAAATATTAAAAAGAAAAAACGAAATTGAAAAAGCGGGCTTGACTTGGGAAGTCGTCGAAAGCCTTCCCGTACATGAAAACATCAAAAAGAAAAAAGACAACTACAAACAATTAATTGAGAATTACAAAACTTCCCTTATTAACCTTGCCAAATGCAACGTAAAAAGAGTTTGTTATAATTTTATGCCCGTGCTCGATTGGTCGCGTACGAATCTGGATATTCGTGCCGACGACGGTTCTATTGTATCAGGATTCGAAACGCACATTTTTGCCGCATTCGATATTTTTATATTAAAAAGAAAAGGCGCCGAAACCGATTATTCCGAGGATACGGTCAAAAAAGCCGAAAAATATTTTACCCGAATCGGCGAGGATGAAAAACAGCGACTTATCGATACTGTTTTGCTCGGACTGCCCGGTTCTCTCGAAGCCTATACACTCGAAGAATTTCGTAAAGCTCTCGATGAATATAAAGATATCAACGATGCTACGCTCTTAAATAATCTGAAAGAATTCTTGAAGGAAATAACGCCGGTTGCCGAAGAGAATGGAATATTACTGGCAATACATCCCGACGATCCTCCGCGTCCTCTGCTCGGATTGCCCCGCGTGGTAAGCACGTGCGACAATCTTACCGAGATTGTAAAAAGCGTGGAATCGCCTTCGAACGGAATAACTTTATGCACGGGTTCCTTGGGGTCGGGCGTTCATAATAACGTTACCGAAATCGCCGCCCGACTGGCTCGTCATGTGAATTTCGTTCATCTTCGAAATGTTATTATCGACAACGAAGGTAACTTCCGCGAAAATCATCATCTGGAAGGTTCGGTAGATATGTACAACGTGGTTAAAATTCTCTTGCTCGAACAAAAGCGAAGGCTGGAAGAAGGGCTCGGCAATTACCGTATGCCGATGAGACCCGACCACGGTAAAATGACGCATTTCGACAAAGAGATTGAAAAGCTTCGGAACAAAAAGTTTTATCCGGGTTATTCTTTTATCGGAAGGTTAAAAGGTTTATCCGAATTGCAGGGTCTGGAAGTCGGAATAAAATATTCACTGTAAAAAGAGCTGTCCCTTCGAAATAGAAGGGACAGCTTTTATAATTAATCGGCCATCAGGCAGGCAATTGCGGCTGTGTTGACGATATCCTCTACTTTACATCCTCTCGATAAATCAAAGAACGGTCTTTTGACTCCCTGGTTTACAGGGCCTACAGCTTCGGCTCCGCCAAGACGCTGTGCAATTTTATAACCGATATTGCCGGCATTCAAATCGGGGAAAACAAGCACATTGGCTCTGCCTGCGACTTCACTGCCTGGAGCTTTCTTTTTACCCACCGATTCTATTATTGCAGCGTCGAACTGAAGCTCGCCGTCGACTTTCAAATCGGGTCTTTTTTCACGTACCAATTGCGTTGCATTTCTAACTTTGTCGACGAGCGGATGTTCTGCGCTTCCTTTTGTCGAGAACGAAAGCATGGCGATATAAGGTTCTTCACCCGTTAATTTTTTATGATTATCCGCGGTGGAAATGGCAATGTCAGCCAATTGATTGGGATCGGGGTCGGGATTAACGGCGCAATCGGCAAAACTGTATACTTTATCGGGATACGCCATTAAGAAAAAACTCGATAAAATCGATATGCCTTCTTTCAAACCGACGCAAAAGATAGCGGCGCGCGTTACGTCCGCAGTAGTTGCAACCGAACCTGCCACGCTGCCGTGAGCCATACCTTCTCTTACCATCATACCGGCGAAGAAGATATCTCTTTTGACGGTCTCGCGGGCTTGTTCGATCGTAATACCTTTATGTTTTCTGAGATTATAAAAGATATTTGCAAAATCACTCAGTTTATCGGACCTTTCCGGGTCGATGATTCTGATGCCGGTTAAATCGATTTTCAATTCCGCAGCTTGAGCGCGGATTTTTTCTTCGTTACCGAGCGTTATTATCGAGGCAATTCCTTCTTTAGTAAGTATTTCGGCTGCTCTCAATACTCTTTCGTCATGCGATTCCGGCAAAACAATTGTTCTTTTCTTTTGAGAAGCTTTTTCTCTCAAATTTTTCAACAAAGCAATTTCCAACATTTTTTCTCCTAATTTTTTAATTTTTATTCGTAAATATAATTAAAATGGACAATTTAGTTTGAATAATTCCCCTTTTTGACGATATTTTGGGAAAGATAAATCGATTTCCTTATTAAAATGGAAAGCAAGCAAACATATTCCGTCAGGACATTTTTTACATGGCTCGTAACCATATCGGTTGCAATATATATACTCTATGCTTTCTCTGAAATCTGGGCTATGTTGATCATTGCTCTTATGCTCTCGATGATATTCAAACCGATCGTGGACTTTATTGAGGGGCGCGGCGTCAGAAGGACGTTATCAGTATTGATTGTCTTTGTATCGACGGGCTTACTAAGCATATTCGGTATTTCGATAATCCTGCCCAAGTTTATCCGCCAGATGAAACAGATAATCAATTTAATGACCCCGGAAAATCTGGATAACATATTCGGACAAATTGAAGGGGTTATTCATAACGCGCTCCCGTTTTTGAGTCCCATCAATCTTTCGGAAAAAATAAGCGTTTATTTGCAGAGCATGTTCAACATATGGATTAACGACCTTACAAACATTGTGGAAAGTCTCTTCGCTATTATAGCAATTTTAATAATCGTGCCTTTTGTTACCTATTTCCTTTTGAAAGACAGTACGTTATTATTAAAAGGCATAATCAATATAATGCCGAATAAATATTTCGAGGTTTCGTATTGGGTCATACGTAAAATATCAATTCAATTAAGCAGATACGTCCGGAGTTGGATATTAGACGCCATGATAGTGGGAATTTTGAGCGGACTGGGATTGGCGATGCTGGGCATTAATAATTCGGCTTCTATCGGATTTGTAGCAGGCGTCGGACATTTGATTCCGTATTTCGGTCCGATCATCGGCGGATTGCCTGCGATATTGATATCGGTTGTACAATTCGGGGATTTTTCGATGCTGCCGAAAATAATTTTAATGTTTCTGGCCGTTTATGCGCTCGACAACGGATTCATTCAACCCAATTTATTCTCGAAGAGCACGGACATTCATCCATTGGGAATAATCATATTAATTTTGATAGGCAGCAAGATGCTCGGAATAATCGGAATGCTGCTTGCGGTGCCCGCCGCCACGGTGATTAAAACCGCCGCAAAAGAATTTTATTACGGATATAAGAATTACAAAATTATCAGAATGTAACTTCTCACATCTTCAAAGAAAAGGGATATCATGAAAATTCAATTTATAGGAGCCGCTCAGACCGTCACCGGCTCGATGCATTACGTAGAAGCATGCGGAAAAAAATTTCTAATCGACTGCGGATTATATCAGGGCAAAAGAAAACTTGCATTCGAACTCAACCGCACGTTCGAATATTTCAATCCGGAAGAAATCGATTTTGTAATTCTCTCCCACGCCCATATCGACCATTCCGGCAATTTACCTACGCTTGTCAAAAAAGGCTTTAACGGAAAAATATTTGCCACATTTGCCACTCGCGATTTGGCGTCGATTATGCTTTTGGACAGCGCTCACATACAGGAAAAAGACGTCGAATACGTCAATAAAAAAAGGAAAAAGCGAGGACAAAATTTGTTCGAGCCGCTATACACACAAACAGACGCCAGACAGACTCTCGAACTGTTCGTCGGTATTAATTATCACCGCGAATTCGAAATTGCTCCCGGCATCAAATTGACATTTTTCGACGCAGGACACATTCTAGGCTCGGCTTCTCTTTTCCTTACGATAAATGAAAACGGTACATTAAAACATCTCGGTTTTTCGGGCGATCTGGGACGACCGAATTTGCCGATTTTAAGAGACCCCGAAAAAATACCCGACGTTGACTATTACATTTGCGAATCGACTTACGGCAACAAAACGCACGACAATCCGAAAGACACCGAAATAAAATTAGCCGAGGTTATCAATTTAGCCTGGGAAAGAAAATCCAAAATTATCGTTCCGGCTTTCAGCGTGGGGAGAACTCAGGAACTTGTTTATGCCATTCACAGAATATTCGAAAATAAAATGGCGCCTGAAATAAGAATTTATGTCGACAGTCCGCTCTCAGTTAATGCAACAGAAATTTTCAGACTGCATCCCGAATGCTTTGATTTCGAAATCAGCCAATTTTTAGTAAATCATAAAGACCCGTTCGGATTCGATAAATTGACGTATATCAAAGACGTGGAAGATTCAAAAAAATTAAATACTGCCCCGGGTCCTTGCATGATTATTTCTAGTTCCGGCATGTGCGAATCCGGAAGAATTTTGCACCACCTTGCAAACAATATCGAAAATCCCGACAATATAATTTTAATGGTCGGATATACTGCTGAAAATACACTCGGCAGAAAAATAACCGAGAAGCAATCGCCCGTTAAAATCTTCGGCGACGAATATCAACTCAACGCCGAAGTAAGAGTGATGGACTCGTTAAGCGCCCACGCCGACGCAAGAGAATTGTTCGATTACGTATCGCGCTTTGACAAAAGCAGGCTGAGAAAAATATTTCTAGTACACGGCGAATCCGAACAACAAATACCGTTTAAATCAAAGCTCTTAAACGCAGGATTCAAATCAGTAGAAATTCCCGAACGGGGATACAGTGCGGAGTTATAAGCACATATTGATAATTTTTATATTACTGAATATATCATGCAGAAAGAATGATCTGATCGAACCTGCCGATGATTACGTTCCTCCCCTTCCGCCAATAAAATTAGAAGTCTATTCGGCTTTCGACGGTCAGGTAGGTTTATCATGGCGTAAAAATATGGAGCCAGATATTGAAGGATATCTGGTCTATCGCAGCATTAACGATACATCCGATTTTACTTATATAACGTTTACTATTAACAATTATTATATCGACGGAAATCTGGAATACGATTCGACTTATTATTATCGTATTGCGGCTAAAGACTTCGACGGAAACATAAGCGGATTCAGCGATATGGTTTCCGCTAAACCGGTAAATATTTTCCCGCCATACAATCCGGTTTATCTTTACGTCTATGCGCGCAACAATTCCGGTAATCCGGAAATAGAAGTCTCGTGGTCCCCTGCTTACGACAACGATATCAGTCATTATGAAATTTACAGGAGCGCCGTCGTTAATTATACCCTTCAAGATCAATACCTTCTTCTAAAATCAGCCGATAATTATTTTCTAGATACTAACAATATTGAACTATTAAAAAAATATTATTACAGAATCGTAAGCGTTGATAAAGGCGGACTCAAAAGCAGCGGCACGGAACCGGTTTCGGATTATGCGCTCAATGTTCCGGAGCTTTTATATCCGGGAAACAATACGACGATAAACAAAATAGATGAGTTTATTTTCAGAGCGGCATCGGCTCCCGCCTCTTATGAATTAATTATACAGACAAGCGAACACGAAGGAGTAATTCATAACGTCCCCATATTCGACGCAGAACCGGATTCGGTTTACGCTCTTAAAGCTGATAATTTATATCTCAATCCTTATATTAAGTATTACTGGAAAATAGCGGCATACACTAAAGATAGAAAACCTAATTCGGTAAGCAAAACATTTTCATTTTTTTACAATCCCGGACAGAATTGAGTTGTCAATTAAAAATAAAATATTATCCGGACTCGCATATTTACTGATTTTTTTGCTATCGTCGAATATTTCGTCCGTAGCCCAAGTACTAAGGGACAGTTCAATATATTCAGTCGATTCATTTTCCGGCAAGCTTCTCAGAAACACCGTCGATAAACAACTCAACACATACATATTCAACACAAAACTAAATTACAATTACAGATTTTCCGGTTTGTTTATCGGGCTCGACGAAAATTTCAGTTCAACCGTAATCAATTCGACCGAGAAGAATATTAAAGACGAGCAATATTTAAGATTTTTGGCGCAATACAAATTCAATAATTATATCAAGACAGGACTGCTATTTTATAATAATTCATACAAAGACAGCCGCCTGTTTTCCATTAACAAAACAAATGTTACGCAGGCGTCTTTTTATGCAGGTAGTCAACCCTGGGAGGGACTGGAAATTACAGCTTTTGGCGGCAAATCGTCCAACAGTCAAATAGAGGAGACGGACGAAGGAATAATTTACGGAGGCGAGATTAAGCTGGCGCCGACAAACATAAATGAATTTATACTTTCTTCCTTTATGAAATATCAGAATGAAGATATTTCGCCGAGGAAGAATTCGATCAGATACGTTAAATTCGACTTGAATAACGAGCTGGAAAATTTGAAAAATCAAATATCGTTTAACTACTCTGAACAGAGGCGGGATTTTTATTTCAAAGCCGACAGTATTACTTCATACGAATTCGGCGTTAACAATAACATCCAGACTCGCAAGGAATCCGACTATCATATACTCGACAAACTTACTTTCGCTCAGTTAAATTCGCCGTTGAAATTTGAATTGACCGGCAAACTTTCGTGGAAACAGGTGGAAAGATCTACCAGGTACGTAAGTATAGCAAACACATCAAGCAGCTCATTCGACGCCGAAATACAGGAAATGAACCTGGAACTGGGAACTAATATCGACTATACGACCGACAATCTGAAATCAACATTGAGATTCACATACTCCGAACGCGACGAAAACCACAAACCGCGGGAAATTGAAGGGCTGAGTCAGATAATTTTCAATCAAAGGGAAAAGACCGAGTCGTTAAAAAATAATTTTTCGAAAATTGCGCATATTTCTTTTTCCTCTTTATATAAAATTTCCGACAACGATTTGCTGACATTTAATTTATACCACAGAAAACTTCAATACGACACTCCGAGCCCGGATAATTATGACGATCGGGACGAACTCCTAAGCACAGCCTCATTAACCTATCTGAAAAGACTGAGCCGGATTTTTGCGGCGTTTATCAATCTGGAAGGCACTTTCAATAAAACGGTCTATATTTTTTCCCGGCGTAGTTCGAACAATAATGTACAGAGGATACTCAAATTCGGCGCGGGAGGTATAATCGAATCGGGTAAATTCCGCTCCGTTAACACGGCTGAAGTTTCCGCCAATTATACCGTCTTCGATTACGAAAAACTAAATCCGAACTACAAAAGTTTCTCGTATCGGCACCTGATGTTGAAAGATTCCACCTTAACAAACGTCTGGAAGAATCTCGATTTTTTTGTTACAAGCTATATTAAATTTTCTGAACAGGGCGATTTCAACTGGGATAGTTTTTCTGCAAGTCCCGTAAGATTTTTATCTGAATTTTACGCCGAGCCCAAATTGATTTTCAAAATAGAAGGTTTCCATTTAGGACTTGGCATACGATATTTTATACTGGAGACGTATAATTACACAACGGGTCTGGAGAAAAACCTGGCGTCCATATACAAAAGCATCGGTCCCATTGCATCGGCGCGTTATATTATCGGCAGCAAAATAGATTTTACATTCGACGGAACCTATGAATTCATAACTTCATCAAATAACGGCAGAGAACTGATAAATTTCAACATGTATTTAAATTATCGATTATAATTTGCACCAATAAAGAATGTGTTTTATTTTTATAGAGTTATTTATGGAGTGTCTATTTTGACAGAAAAAATATGTTATAAAGAAATTCCGAGCGACAGAAGTCTGCTGCCGGCGCTGGACGAATTTATTATTGGAGTGGCAAAAGATGCGGGTTTGTCGCCCGAAAAGTTTAACAATCTGTCGTTATCTTTTTCAGAAGCTGTTTCCAACAGCATTATTCACGGCAATAAAAACGACCCCGACAAAAGAATAAGAATCACCGTAAAAGTAGACGATTCAAAAATGGTAATTATAATTAAAGACCAGGGCAAAGGATTCGATCTGGGTTCTATTCCCGACCCGACTAAACCTGAAAATCTTCTCAAAGAAAGCGGTCGCGGAATCCACATCATAAAGTCTTTCGTCGACGATTTGAAATATAATTTTACCGGCGATGGCACAGAAACGATTCTTGTTCTGAATTTAAAATAAATCAATATTTTACTTGTCCGGCAAACTTCCTATATTGTGTCCGTAAATCCAATTAATAAAAGGAGCAGCCATGCCCAGAAAAAAAATTGCGCTTATAGGAGGAGGACAAATTGGCGGCGTTCTCACCCAGTTAATAGCTTTAAAAGAATTAGGCGACGTAGTCTTATACGATATCGTTGAAGACCTTCCTCAAGGGAAAACATTGGACGTAGCCGAAGCGTCGCGAGTCGACCAATTCGACGTTTCGATCAAAGGCACGAATGACTACAAAGATATTGCAGGAGCCGACCTCGTAATTATTACCGCAGGATTGCCGAGAAAACCCGGAATGAGCCGCGACGACCTTTTGACAACCAATGCCAAAATAATGAAAACTGTCGCAGAAAACGTAAAAACCTATGCGCCCGATTCGATTGTCATCGTTATTTCGAATCCGCTCGACGCAATGGTAACACTGTTTCAAAAAGTAAGCGGTTTTCCGACTCAAAGAGTGATGGGACAAGCGGGAGTGCTCGATTCTTCCAGGTTTGCCTCGTTTATTGCATGGGAGTTGGGAGTATCCGTTAAAGACGTAAACGCAATGGTGCTGGGCGGCCACGGGGATACAATGGTTCCTCTGGTACGTTACGCCAATGTTAACGGAATTCCCGTTATGGAAATGTTAGAGCGCAAATACAACGATTCGGGCAAAGCCAAGGAAGTTATGGAAGCCATCGTTCAAAGAACGCGTATGGCAGGCGGCGAAGTTGTAAAATTGCTTAAAACCGGTTCGGCATTCTATTCGCCGGCAGCCTCCGCAATAGCAATGGCTAAAGCAATTTTGAACGACGAAAAAAGACTTTTGCCTACATGCGCTTATCTCAACGGCGAGTTCGGCGTTAAAGGTTTCTATGTGGGAGTGCCCGCTATATTAGGCGAAAAAGGGGTGGAAAAAGTCATAGAACTTACTCTGAACGATGAAGAGCAGTCAATGTTTAATAATTCCGTCGAGGCTGTCAAGAAGTTAATAGAAGATATGTCAAGATTGGGCTTTTAACAAAAAACCCTCCTTTAAGGAGGGTTTTTTTTATGAAAGAGATTCGTAAACGCTTACGTATTTTCTGTTGTTTTTCTTGCGCTCAAACTTTACATAACCGTCGATCGTAGCAAAGAGAGAATGGTCGCCTGCCAATTTTACATTCTTGCCGGGATGGAAATTGGTACCCTTCTGGCGAACTAAAATTGAACCGGCTGTTACTCTTTCTCCGCCGAAAGCTTTCACGCCCAAATATTGAGGATTACTGTCGCGACCGTTTCTAGACGAACCCTGTCCTTTTTTATGAGCCATTTATTCCTCCTCCTTATGCTATCTTTGTAATTTCGATTCTAGTTAACTGTTGGCGATGCCCGTTTTTCTTTTTGTACGATTTTCTTCTCTTCTTTTTGAAGACAAGCACTTTATCGTCTTTCACGTGTTCCAGCACTTTGGCATGGACTTTTACGCCTTCCACTTTCGGAGCGCCGACTTTGGTATTTTTATCGTCGTTATACAAAAGAACCGTATCGAATACCACTTCCGAATCGGGTTCATTGCTTAATTTTGGGACATATATTTTTTTGTTCTCCGTTACGACAAACTGTTGCCCAGCGATATCTACAACAGCAAACATTATTCCTCCAAATTATCATTTTTTTTGAACTACTAATATAGTTAAAACATTTTATAGTTGTCAACCAATCGAGGAAGGAAATTTTGTTCGGACTTAAATATCAATGATGCCCGCCCATAAATTGAATATTTACTTTTATCGTATTATATTTGTTGCGCTCTTTTGAAACATTTTGTGTTAACGTGTTTTTCTTCAAAAGTAGCGTAATAAATTGTTAGTATTTATTTTATTTTAATTTCTATCTATTCGGATTTTGATTCTGTTGCTAACGGAGGATAGAGTATCCGACGGATGGTGAAAATTCTTAAAAGTTTTGTGCTCGTATTTTTTTATTAATTGAACGCACCCGTAGCTTATCCGTTGGCTAACGGAGGATAGAGTATCCGACGGATGGTGAAAATTCTTAAAAGTTTTGTGCTCGTATTTTTTTATTAATTGAACGCACCCGTAGCTTATCCGTTGGCTAACGGAGGATAGAGCATCCGACGGATGGTGAAAGTTCTTAAAAGTTTTGTGCTCGTATTTTTTTATTAATTGAACGCACCCGTAGCTTAATTGGATAGAGCATCTGACTACGGATCAGAAGGTTGGAGGTTCGAGTCCTCCCGGGTGTACAAAAAAGCAGACCTTTTGAATGGTCTGCTTTTTTATTATCGGGAGGGATATTAAACCTTTATCATTTTGTTACTTTTTCAAATGAACTGCATCATATTGTTATTTTGTTGAATGACTATGAATAACGATAAGCATATATATACAATATTCGGCGCTTCGGGCGACCTTACAAGACGGAAACTAATTCCTGCCCTCTACTCGCTTTACGTCCAGAATCTTCTGCCGGATAAATTTATAATTCTCGGAGCTGCGCGAAGTCCGTTATCAAACGAAGATTTCCGAAACATAATGAAGGAGTCGATACTCAATTCCAATGAAATTCACGATAAATCGTCGGCGGAAGAATTTCTCAAACATTTGTATTGTATCGGATTGCAGTATGATAATCCTAATGATTACATACAATTAAAGGAATACCTGGAAAAACTCAGATCAAAATTCGATATCCCCGGAAATACTATTTTCTATCTCTCTACCCCGCCTTCATTGTATAAAGTAATTCCTGTCCATTTAGCTGCGGTAGGACTCAATGAAACCGATGACGGCTGGAAAAGATTAATAATCGAAAAACCGTTCGGCTTTGACCTTCAATCCGCGATTGAGTTGAAAGACCTGTTGCTAAAAGACTGGAAAGAAGAACAAATTTACCGCATTGACCACTACCTCGGTAAAGAAACAGTGCAGAACGTACTGGTTACCCGTTTTTCGAACGGTATTTTCGAACCTCTCTGGAACAGGAATTATATACACCACATCGAAGTCACTGCCGCCGAAAATATAGGCATCGAAAACAGAGGCGGGTATTACGACTCTATCGGAGCTCTGAGAGACATGATCCAGAATCATTTACTCCAGGTTGTCGGTTTAATTTCGATGGAACCGCCCTCCTCGCTGGAGCCGCTTTCAATCCGGAACGAAATTTTGAAAGTATTTCAGTCGCTGCGCCCCCTCAGAAGAGAAGAAGTAGCCAAATATGCAGTAAGAGGACAGTATATTTCTTCGGTAATAAACAACGAAACGGTCAAAGGTTATCGGGAAGAAAAGAATATAAAACCTGATTCGAAAACCGAGACGTTTGCGGCTATCAAATTTTATATCGATAACTGGCGGTGGGGCGGAGTCCCCTTTTATATAAGAACAGGCAAAAGACTGCCTACTCGTGTTACTGAAGTTGTTATCCATTTCAAACCGACTCCACATTTTTTATTTACGCGCAAGAATATTCAGGAAGCCTGCAACAAATTAATTCTGAGAATACAACCGGACGAAGGCATGCTTCTCGAAATAGGCATTAAAACCCCGGGGGCAGGTTTTGAAGTCCAAAATATCGATCTCGATTTCAGATATTCGGAACTCGCTCATCAGCGAATACCGGGCGCTTACGAACGTTTGCTGCACGATACCATCAGAGGCGACAATACTCTTTTCGCCCGCACCGGGGAAGTTATTGAAGCGTGGAAGTTTCTTACTCCGATTTTGGAAGAATGGTCGAATAATCCGAATGTTCCTCTCTACGGTTATCCAGCGGGCACATGGGGTCCTAAAGAAGCCGACAATCTGTTCGATGACGAAAATCAAACCTGGCATTTCCCCTGCCGTAACTTGACAAACAGTAATCTTTATTGTGAATTGTAATGGCTAAAGAAAATCTGACAATCATTAATGATATAGCGGAAGTTGCCAAGGAGTCCGTTGATTATATTAATAGTCAACTCGAGAATTTTACGCCCGAAAGATATTTTACCATAGCTCTCGCAGGAGGCAATACCCCGAAAAAATTATTCAGACACATAGCGGAAAACTACGCTACAGCTCTGCCGTGGAACAGGATTAAACTATTTTGGGGCGACGAGAGATGTGTGCCGCCGGACAGCAACGAAAGCAATTTCAAAATGACATACGATAATTTGATAAAATTCATCGACATACCCCCGGAAAATATTTTCAGAATAAAAGGCGAGAACAATCCCGATGAGGAAGCGTTTAATTACTCGATAGCCCTGGGACAAAATTTACGTTCCAGAAACGGACTCCCCTCTTTCGATTTAATAATGTTAGGCTTGGGCGAGGACGGGCATACCGCCTCGATTTTTCCCGGTCGGTTGGATTTATTCGCCTCAGACGAATATTGCGCCACTGCAATTCATCCGGATACAGGGCAAAAAAGAATTACTATAACAGGCAAAATAATCAATAATGCGGCAAAGGTGGCATTTCTTGTAACAGGCGTTAAAAAGGCAAAGGTTGTAAGCGAAATTCTGTATCGCGTGCCGGGAGCCGATAAATACCCCGCTTATTTTGTAAATCCCGTCAACGGTAAATTAAGATGGATTCTTGACGCAGAAGCCGCGAGCGTATTATAAGAGCTTATTCTTCGATCTTTATATCGAGAAATACGATTGTGCCTTCTCCTTTTTTACTCTTAATACTGATGTCAATATTGTTGATTTCACAATAGTTCTTTACCAGAGCCATACCGAGCCCTGTTCCGTCGTAGCTGCGGGTGTATCCCATCTCTTCCTGCGTGAACGGACTAAAAATAATCTTCAGGAATTCTTCCGAAATTCCTATACCCGAATCTTCGACGACCATTGTGATTTTATCTGCTGATTTTTTTAATAAATAAACTTTTACGTATCCTTTATTTGTATACTTAATCGAATTGTCGATCAGATTCGCAAAGACTTGCGTTAAAGAATATTTATCTGCGACAACATATATTTCCGAATCGGAAACGTCGAGTTCCAACGATAAACCCTTTTGTTCGGCTTTTATTTTGAATTCATTAATTAAATTTATCAGGACGTCTCGATAAAGGGCTATCCGCATATATTTTGGTTTATAGTTCCCTGCCTGCAGCTGGGACATGTGGAGTATCGAATCGATTGTATTCAACAGACGCACTACGCCTTTGTCAATCGAATTGAAGAAGCCGGCTACATCTTCATTCCCGCAATCTTTCGAAACAAATTCTTCCTTAATAAGTGACAAATAACTGAGAATGGTTGTAATGGGCGTACGAATTTCGTGCGACATTTGAGCCAGAAAAATCGATTTCATTCTATCGGATTCTTCGGCTGCTTCTTTTGCTTCAACAAGCTCTTTGGTACGTTCCGCTACGATTTTTTCAAGATCTTCGTTAATTTTTTCCAGCTTTTTATTAGTAGTAATTAACTTATCTGTCATTTCGTTAAAAGAAGCGGCAAGCTTGCCAATTTCATCCTTTGTGTCGATCTCCGCCCTTTCGGTATGTTTACCAGCCGCTATATGTTGAGCGACTTCCGAGAGATGCACCATCGGTCTAACCAGTATTCCGCCCATAAGCCAAGCCGCAAAAATACCGATCCCGAAAACGAGCAGGCTGATCATTGCTATATTCCTGCGTACACGAGAGATAGTATTATTAATTTCATCGAAAGAATAACCTAAATAGAGGTCGCCTTCTTTGTAACCCTCGAATAATATTTCTTTTTTGATTTTGAATAGGTTATCTCTATATCCGATTCCTTCGACTCTTAAATAATCATTTTCGCTGGCTATCCGGTAATTATACGCATAATAAACGGAATCGCTCTTTCCCAGATGAATTACAACATAGAGAATATTATTATCCTGTACAATCGGTTCGATTCCTTCTACGAGAGCGTCGTGATCCCTGAATCCTACCGCGGCGCTAATACCGTAAACCGTAATTTCCGCTAATTCATTAGCTTTGTTTTTTAGCGACTTGGTTTGCTCTTCAATTATAACGGAAGGAAAATAAAAATAGATAAACACAGAAATGGCGGCCAGGATTAACGAGAATGTGAGAATAATTTTTTTCCGGAATGTATTGAAAAAGAGCGCCATAGATTACCTTACAATATTAGCTATTTTAAGTAAGTGCGCGCTGAATTGTACGCCTTCTTCCTTTGCAGCTTCCGTATTGATGTTTATTAGCAATTTGTTATTCCTGCTGTCGAATGTAACCGTTACGCCATAATCGTTATAACTTGGGATTCCGCCGATAGTCATCTTTTTATATTCCTTACACAATGAGGCAATCTTGCCGATATCGATTCCTCTCATAGGTGTAAAATAAACTGCGGCTATATCGGGGTCTTTCAAAATATCTTCCAGATTGCTTTCGTAGGATAAATCAACCGGAATTATTTCACTTATTATATCGGAATATTGATACGAATCGGATTCCAAAGAACGAGTCATTTCATTCATAACCCATTCCGAATTTCTCTGTTTGCCGCTATATAATATAACAAGTTTCACATTACGGTTATAATCGTTTCGCAAATTTTTATTCATCAACAAAATTTTGGGTATCACAGACGCCTGGATATCAGCCGGAACGGTCATACTTTGGCACATCACCGCATTTGTTGTCGCCCAAAACAATACGATATATAGAATAAATTTCGTCATTTACTTAATTATATACTCGATTGTAAACAGGTAATTTCTTCCCGGCTGCAAAATTGTATCCTGCCTGAACTGCAATCCGGAAGGGTATCTAATAGACGAATTAAAAAGATTTCTTACAAGCAGTGAGATTCGAAGATTTTCCGTAACCCCGGAATAGAGATTCGCCTGCGCATAATGGACTGAATTTGTTTTGTTGCCGTAGTTAGTAATCCTCGCTGATTCAAACTGGTACTCCAGGGCAATATTGAAGTATCTGTTAATATTTTTTGTAACTCCCGCTTTAAGCAAATGTTCGGGAGAGTTGCTCAACCGTCTTTCATCTTGATCCGTTGTATACTGATAAGAATATCGGATAAAACCGCTCCAGCCCTCAGACAGATTTGCAGAAGTTTCCAATTCCACTCCGAACGTTTCGGCTTCCCCAATATTCCTGTACTGATAATACCCGCCCTCTGCATGATATTCCACATCAACAAGGTTTGTCATGTTGTAATGATAAAGCGTTGCGAGAGATTTTAATTTTCTTGATAATCTTTGTTCCCATGATACTTCGGTTGTATAAATTCTTTCCGCCTTCAAATCCGTATTCTTTTTATAAAGGAAAGGCACTTCTATATACCTTTCGTAAATATTATTTTCCCTGAAAGCAGCGCCGTAGGACAATCTGAAAATATTATCTTCGTCATATGCATAATTTATGCTGAACCTCGGATTTAATACAGTTCTACCGGCATTAAAAAGATCATGAGTGGGATTATATGTGTCTATTCTGAGTCCTGCATAGAAAGATAGCCTGGAAGAATATTGATATTCGTTTTGAATAAAATAGGAGAATTGATCCATAGGATGGTTAATATTCAAAACGGTTACGCCCGGCATACCCATATAAATCTTTTTTTCCAGGTCATGTTTGTATTCAATGCCGGTAATTATTCTGTTGTTCTGCAAGACATCCCATATAAATTGCGCTTCGAAACCAACCGACCTGGCTAAATTCTGCGCCGAACCGAATCCGTTGAAACCGAACAATTTCACATAATAGAGACCGTTGAAATCATACATGTCATAGAATAATCTGGCTCTGATAAATTTATCGTAGGAAAAACTCATTTTATAGCTAAGTTCGAAAAACTGATATTTATCCAGCGTTTCGGATTTTTTATTAAAATCGGAGAAAAAAGAACCGGTAGGATTCCCTTTTCTTCGAAACGAAGCAAAAGCTTTCAATTCCAGATCGGAATAATAGAGGCGCCCATAAATCCCATACGTTCTTTCATAATCCAGGTTTTGAGCGATACCGTAATTAGTTTCTTCCGAATCGAATTCTTCGTAATAAAGGTCTTCGCCCTTCGTGTCGTAGAGAGTTGCATTGACGCTGAATCCGAATTTATCAGTAATTGTTCTGCCTCCATTGAACGACAATTTTTTCGAATCAAAAGAGCCGTAGCGTCCCGTAATTTTTAGATCTTCTCTTTTTTTCGGAATTATGTTAATAATCCCAAGCATTGCATTTGTGCCGTATAATGCAGAACCGGGTCCCCGAATAACTTCCACGCGCTCGATATTGCTCATATCAAACGACAAATCCGACCCCAAAGGGGCGCCGTCGAAAATATTTAATCTGTGCCCGTCGAAGAGTACAAGTATTCTGCTGTTATAATCATTGACCCTGTTGAAACCTCGTATGCCGATTGTAGTATACTGGCGGGAGTAAGTTTCGTAGAAACCGCGCTGAGCTTTCAACAATTCATTGACGGTAGTATAACCGTAGTTTTCTATTTCTTCGGAGCCGACTATAGTAATTGAAGTGGGAGCTTCAAAAGATGGCTGCGAGTATTTTGACGCGGCGTCTACGTTTTCCGTTTCCGGTAAATCGACGGTAAACAAGGTATCTAGCGCCACGCCGGGCGTATCGACCTGAGCGCAAAGTTCAATACTTATAAAAATAAGCGCAATACTGGTATAAAGCGTCAACCTCTGAGCTGGCATAAGGGACTTCCCCCCGCCTTTTATATTGAAAGCTAATATAACTTCTTAAACGTTTTCCGTGTATCGCAAATACGCTATTTTATTGTCGTATTTTTACTACTTTTGTTTAGGTTAAAACAAAATTAAATGGAAAAAAATGATTTTTCCTGAATTCGTTTACAAGAATATGTTTTCCGCACTGCAGGAAGCAGAGAAGGCATTCGAGGATAACGAAGTGCCGGTCGGCGCGGTGGTCGTTTATCAAAATAAAATAATCGGAAGGGGCTACAATCAAACCGAACGGCTCAAAGACCCGACCGCCCACGCAGAAATGATAGCAATAACTTCCGCCGCCAATTATTTAAACGACTGGCGACTGAATGAATGCGACATTTATATTACAGCCGAGCCGTGCATTATGTGCACGGGAGCGCTCCTTCTCTCCAGAATAAAAACAATTTATTTCGGCGCTTACGAACCGAAATTCGGCGCCTGCGGTTCACTCCATAATTTAATCGAGACCGGTAACTATAACCATCAACCCAAAGTTTATTCCGGTATTTACGAAAACGAATCGAGAGCCTTACTGGAAGAATTTTTCAGGAGAAAACGAAACCCGAAAAGCTAAAAGTCAATTTGTTAATTAGGACATTTATAACTAATTTTCGCCGTAAAATTTCTTTTTAATCACAAAATAACGAATTAGCTATGCAGATAATAATTTTCGGAGCCCCCGGAGTGGGCAAAGGAACCCAAGCTAAAATTCTGGCTTCCAAATTAAATCTGGCTCATATTTCTACGGGCGACATTTTACGAGAAGCAATCAAAAACGAAACCGAACTCGGTCTTAAGGCAAAGGAAATTGTCCAGAGCGGCGGACTGGTTCCGGACGAAATTGTCGGCGGCATTGTCAAGGAAACACTACAGCAGGAAAGATGCAAAAACGGATTTATTCTGGACGGATTTCCGAGAACTCTTCCCCAAGCTGAAATACTAACCAGAATTCTTTCCGAATTAAATAACGAAAAATTGTATCTCATAAAACTCGAAGCGGACGACGATGTTATTGTCAGTCGTCTTTCGAACAGGCTTGTATGCAGCAAATGCGGATATATTATCAATAAAGACGCACTGAAAGACAATGCCAAATGCCCTTCGTGCGGAGCCGAAAACAGTTTTGTTAAAAGAAAAGACGACGAGGAAGATGTAATCAAAAACAGACTGAAAGTATACCACGAAACAACCGAACCGGTATTCGAATATTACAAAGACAAAGCCGAAATTATCGAAGTGGACGGCACAAAATCGATCGAAGAAGTAAGCCGGGCAATTCTCGATAAATTAAATAGTAATTGATTTTAATGCGGTCTTATCCGCAAACGATAAATTTTCCGAGGATAAGACCGCTTTTAATTTTCTTTTTTCTTCAAAACCACCTTAACCGCCTTGCCGTTATCCAGCTTTAATATCTTTGCGTTATATGCCCGTATCAATTCGTAATTATGTGTGGCAAATATTACCGAGGTGCCGCGCGAATTAATTTTTTTCAAAATAGATAGAATTTCATCGGCTGTTTCCGGATCTAAATTACCCGTCGGCTCGTCCGCCAAAATCAAAAACGGGTCGTTTATAATGGCTCTTGCAATTGCTACTCTTTGTTTTTCTCCGCCGGATAATTCCTCCGGCATATTCGTCTGTTTGTGAGTTAAACCGACTTCCGAAAGGGCATGAATTATACGCCTTTTAATTTCTTTCCTAGGCGTTCCGGTTACTTCGAGAACGAATGCAAGATTGTCGTACACATTGCGGTCGTTCAATAATTGAAAGTCCTGAAAGATTACGCCGATTTTTCTTCTGAGAAAAGGGATATTTTTCTTTTTAATCGAATCGGAAGAAAACTCGCCCACCTGTACGTAACCTGAATTTGGGAAACAATCCATATAAATCAATTTCAAAAGAGTCGATTTTCCGATGCCGCTTTTGCCTATTAGAAAAACGAATTCGCCCTGCTCCACCTGAAGATTCAAATCCTGAAACACAGGCTGATTGGGATATGAAAAATCGACATGATTAAATATTAACATGGCTTTTTCTTTAAAATAAATTGCGCTCTTTCGGAATCATTCCGCACATCGTCAAATGTAAAAGCGTCGAAACAGTTTTCAACATACAGTCCGCTTTCATCTATGGCTTCCAGATATTCTTCTATGGCATGAATTCTCTGCCGGTGTTCTTCGTAATATTTCGTTCCGTCTTCCATAATAATTTCAAAATTGTTGTAGTGAATTTTCTCTTCTCTGTCATAATAGCTTTTCTGAATATACCTGATTTTACCGACTTTCCCTTTCCTGTTAAGGTATTTTGCATGTTTTACGCTGTTGGGTTCGAGACTAACGTCAAATGTAAAGATGCCGGGAGTATCTAAACATCTCTCTACTTCGGCGAATAATTTTTTTAGTTTATCTTTATTCAAAAGATAATTAATGCTGTCGAAAGTTGAAAAAATAAAATTATATTTATTCTTAAAAGGAAGCGACGTCATATCGCAGCAGACAATTTTGACGGGCGCGTTAATCAACTTCAGCATATTGATTGAATAGTCGGTTGCGACGTAATCGGCAAATTTATTCGATAAAAGACGAGACAATTCCCCGGAGCCCGCGGCCAGTTCTAGCGCTCTGTATTTTTCGGCGCCGAGTCCTGCCGCAATTTCCAATAAATATTCCGCCCAGTCTTTATAATCGATTGAGCGCATCAGATGCCCGTAAATTTTAGCCAATGCGGAATATTGCGGAGCGGTTTTATCGTTCATTCTTTTTTCTGTTCCGTACGATTTTTTCAGCCCATAAAATTGCCTCAATCATACTTCCCGCATTCGCCGCTCCCTTGCCGGCGATATCGAATGCGACGCCATGATCCGGAGAAGTTCTGACGATCGGTAAATTGGCCGTGTAATTCACTCCCCTCTCGAAATAGAGCATCTTAAAGGGAATCAATACCTGATCGTGATACATGCCGATAATACCGTCGTATTTTTTATAGAGCGCCGAACCGAAAAATGCGTCAGCCGGGAATGGCCCTTGAACAAAGCCGTATGAATCGACTACAGGTTTAATTACCAATTTTTCTTCTTTACCGATAAGACCGTTTTCGCCCGCGTGGGGGTTGAGACCCAGTACGGCAATCCTTGGATTATTTATTCCCAACTCTACCGATAGCAGACGGTAAAGTATATCAATATTATTTTTTAAAACTCTTTTATTAATCATTCCGGGCACATCCCTAAGAGGCGCGTGAATGGTCAATAAAGAACAGATCATTTCTCTCGACAAGAAGACCATCGAATAATTTTTGGCGCGCGTTAAATACGCCAGAAGTTCCGTGTGCCCCGGGTAATCGATTCCCGCAAGCGCAAAAGCTTCTTTTGAAATTGGCGCTGTTACTATTGCGTCGCACAAATTATTCTTTACTGCCCGAACGGCTCCGAGAATAGCCCGATATGATATTTCCCCGGATTCTTCGGAAGGTTTGCCCACGGTTAGTCCGGCTTTTCCCAGGTCGCAAATATGGATATTATATTTATCGCTCGCCTGCTCTTCGTCTTTGATTATTTCATACGAGACGCTGACGTTAAACTTTTTTCTGTATCGTTCAAAAACATTTGCAGGAATGTAAATGAAGAATTTACGCTTTTTCGACGCCAGTCCGGCTATTGCTTTCAGAATTATTTCCGGACCGATGCCGTTTATATCTCCGCAGGTGATTGCAAATTTTGACATCTATTTCTCTAATCTGTAATTGCCCAGTCCCTTTTCGTCGATAAATATAAACCGCTTTCCGATATTTTCATAATACCAGAATTCTTTTACAGCGCTGTCGGAATAATCTCTTTCGATTTTATCCGGTTTCCCGTATTTAATATAAATTATGCCTCGGTCTGAAAGAGCTCCTTTTTTATTCGTCATAGTGGAAAAGTTTTCTTCGGCATAATCTGCCCGTCTGTAAAATTCATGCATCAAACCGTTGTAAACTGATTTACCCGACGGGAACCGTTTATTCCAATAATCGACAAGACTGTTGAACAATGTTCCGGAACTATTCTTTTTTATTTCCGCCGAAGCATCCTTTCCCATTACGGCTTCGAGGATATCAATAGCGTATTTTATGTCGCGCAATACGTAAGGCTTATCAATCCATGATATTTCAATGAAAGTCCTGTAGAGCAACGAGTCATTTTTATACACGCTTAATTTTGCTTTGCCTTCGTAGAGTCGGCTGCTGAAACTGTTGACCGTCGCATACCGTCCCTTGTCTCCGTCGCTTAACAGATAGAGATTGCCGCCGCATTCCTTAATTGAAAGCGTACCGTTTTCAATATTTCCAATCACAGTATCGGATATAACGTTAAAATTTTGTTCTATCTTGATTCTTAAATTTTCTGCCGTAAAATCATTACTCAACGGCATTATCAAACCATAATCCTTCGAAGAAAACGGAATCTTATTCCCATAATTGGCGAGCGGATACGTATTTTTTTCTTCAAGGCATTGGTTACCGTTTAACTCAATGATTACCGGCGAAGCGTTACGTACAAATATGGTATCGAGTAGAATCGAATTATTGTTATTCAGAAATGAAATTGAAGGTATTAAATAATATTCTCCTTTGTCAATCTTGAAATACGTAAAAGATTGAGAATAACTTGATTTGCTCTCTGTTTGTTCGTACGATCCGGCGGTTACTTCTTCGCTGATTGTCTTTCTTTCAATAACGCGGTCTTTTTGAAACAGCTCAAACGTTACTGTGTAACCCGACGCATACTTATTTTGCTTTTTCAAAAATATCAGACGATCGTACGGTATTCTTACCGAGAGATAAAGATAATCCGAATCAGCGCCCGGCAATAGATTTTTTTCTATCAATACGCCGGGTCGGCTTTGGGCGGTTGCCCGGTCCGTAATAAAGAATAAATTAATAAACAGAAGCAGAGAAAGAGCTAACCTGGTCATCCGGTTAACTGTTCATACTGGCTAAGAATTCTTTATTATTTCGGGTTCCTTTCATTTTATCCATCAGGAATTCCATTGCCTCCGTGGGATCGAAATCCGAAAGAAGTTTTCGAAGTATCCAAACCTTGTTGAGTTCCTCTTCGGTCATAAGCAATTCTTCTTTACGCGTGCCGGATTTATTAATATCAATAGCGGGGAATATTCTCTTGTCGGCTAATGTGCGGTCGAGAACCAATTCCATATTACCGGTGCCTTTGAATTCTTCGAAAATAACTTCGTCCATTCTGCTGCCCGTGTCGATCAGCGCCGTTGCGATAATAGTAAGGCTGCCTCCGTCTTCGGTATTTCGAGCAGATCCGAAAAATCTTTTCGGTTTATGAAGAGCATTTGCGTCGACGCCGCCCGACAAAATCCTTCCGCTGTGAGGAATAACGGTGTTGTGTGCGCGAGCCAGACGAGTAATACTGTCGAGCAATATAACAACGTCGTCTCCGGCTTCGACCATTCTTTTGGCTTTTTCAATTACCATGTTGGCCACCTGAACGTGACGTTCCGCGGGTTCGTCGAAAGTCGAACTGATAACTTCCGCCTGCACGGAACGTTGCATGTCGGTAACTTCTTCCGGGCGTTCGTCAATCAAAAGCATAATTATTTTTACTTCGGGATGATTTCTCGTAATCGAGTTTGCAATTTTTTGGAGCAGTATTGTTTTACCGGCTTTCGGCGGAGATACAATCAGTCCTCTCTGTCCCTTTCCAATGGGAGCTATCAGGTCGACAATTCTCATCGAATATTCGCCCGGAGCCGATTCGAGTTTTAATCTCTTGGTGGGATAAATAGGAGTAAGATTATCAAATAGCGTACGTTCTCTGATAGCTTCGGGATTTTTACCGTTGACGGCTTCGACTCTTAAAAGAGCAAAGAATCGTTCGCCTTCTTTGGGAGGTCTCACCTGACCGCTTACAAAATCTCCCGTTCTCAAACTGAATCTCTTAATTTGAGAAGGCGATACATAAATATCGTCCGGAGAAGGCAAGTAGTTATAATCCGCCGAACGCAAGAATCCGTAACCGTCGGGCAGTACTTCGAGAACGCCCTTGGAAAAAGTTAATCCGTCTTTTTGAGATTGGGCTTCGAGAATTTTGAAAATTAATTCCTGTTTTCTTAAATCGCTGTAACCGGTAAGTCCGTATTCCTTCGCTATTTTATAGAGGTCAACGATTTTTTTGGATTGAAGTTCTGATATGTCCATTGGCATTTTTATTTTCCTGCAAATTGTGATTAATTATAATGGTATTTTTTACGGGGTTTTTTAGAATCAATTATTTTTCGGTTTAGTTGTAAATAACGCAGAAGTCATCTGAGGTTCATTGGAAAATTAACTCGGCATTCATTCATAGTCAAGTAAATTGATTAATTTTCGATTTTACTTTGCCAAGCAAATAGATGCTTCCGAGAACCGCCAGACATTCGTTTTTCTTATGCATTATAAAATCTTTGATCAATTCAACGGGTTCGTAAAGAGGGATTGCGTTTATTCCCACTCTTTCGGCTGCGTTTTTCAATTCTTCGATAGTCGCGGATCTTTCAAAACCGACGCTAGTTACATATAAAGTATCGAAAGTTTTTCCCAGCTTTTTAATCATGTCCGGTATTTCTTTGTCTTTCATAGCGGCAAAGATTACGCTTCTTTTTTCATAGTTGCCGGCTTCATTCTTAAATTCCCGTAAAAAAGTATCAACCCCCTCGGGGTTATGAGCGGCATCGAAGATAACCTTTGGAGATTCGCTTATTATTTCGTAGCGTCCCTGAATATTTGTGTTTTCAATAACTTTTTCGATACCGGAATCGATTACCAGACCGTCATTAATGTTGAGAGTTTCGTTCAAGGTTTTTAATGCAAGAGCGCAATTAATTAGTTGATGGTAGCCGATTAACGGTGTTTTGTAAATATGAAATTGTTGGTTTTTCAATGACAAATTTACAAAATCTTTTTCTTTTTCTGCAAAATTATTTAGAAAAAATATTGAAGATTTTTTTTCTTGGGCAATCCCGTTTATTACGTCGGCGGCGGCTCCATCGACATTCCCCGCAAAAACAGGTCTTCCCTCTTTAATTATGCCGCCTTTCTCGCGGGCAATTTTCTCGACCGTATCTCCGAGTATGTGAGTATGTTCCAGGCTGATTGAGGTTATTACCGACGCCAAAGGATCGACTAAATTCGTGGCGTCGAGCCGTCCGCCCAATCCCGTTTCAATTACCGCATAGTCGATATCCTTTCGTGCGAAATAATCAAACGCCATTGCAGTCGTAACTTCGAAAAATGTTATCTCGTTTTCTATAATATATTTTTCATACTTGTTATAGAAGCTTGCTATAAATTCATCTTCAATCAAATTACCGTTTATCTGGATTCGTTCGTTAAAGCGGACAAAGTGAGGAGAAGTATACAAACCGGTTTTAAAGCCAGCAGCCATTAGAATACTGGCAATGAAAGAAGCCGTGCTTCCTTTCCCGTTACTGCCGGCAATATGAAATACTTTGAGTTTCTTGTGAGGATTATCGAGCGCCCGGAGAAATTTTTCGATACGTTCCAATCCCAGTTTAATATGGAACTGGCGCATCGAATAGAGTTTGGTCAGAATTGAATTGATATCGTTATCAGATTTCATACGAAGCGGTTAGATCGGCTATTCTGCCGATCGACATTTTCTTACAATATTCAATTAATCCGTCGATAATTTCTTCGCCTGCTTTGGGATTGATAAAATTAACGGTGCCGATTTGGACGGCGGAAGCGCCCACAATCATAAATTCGGCGGCGTCTTTCCAATCCATTATTCCACCGATTCCGATTACCGGGATTTCCACGTTACGACTTATTTCGAGCACTTTGGCAAGGGCTACCGGCTTAATGGCGGGTCCCGACAGTCCGCCCGTGACGTTTTTAATTTTTGGCTTTTTCGTCCAGATGTCGAATGCCGTCCCGACCAAAGTATTTATTGCCGAAACGGCGTCCCCTCCGTTGTCTTTCACCGCTTTAGCAAATTCCGAAATTCTCGACACGTTAGGCGACAGTTTAATAATAACCGGTTTATCAGTGACGGCTTTAACTCTGTTCGTAATTTGGGCAACGGCTTGCAAATTATTCCCGAATTCAAGTCCGCCGTCTTTTACGTTTGGACACGAAACGTTAATTTCAAAGGCTGCGATTGCTTCTTCCTGCGTTAGAATTCGCGTGCACTCAACATATTCTTCTACGGAACTGGCGGCTATATTACAAATAATCGTTGTATTTAATTTTTTAAGAAAAGGAATTTTCTCTTTTATGAATACTTCAACCCCTACGTTTGCCAATCCGATGGCATTCAGCATTCCCGAAGACGTCTCGCATACTCTTTGCGGAGGATTCCCGATTCTCGGTTTAAGAGACAAAGACTTCGTTACTATTCCTCCCAATTTACTCAAATCGGTCAGCTCGGCAATTTCATTTCCGTATCCTACGGTTCCCGAAGCAAGCAGCACCGGATTTTTTAATTTGAGTTTGCCTATTTGTACTGATAAATCGATCATATTATTCAATAATTATTTTGTCGGAATCGAATACCGGTCCGTCTTTACAAACGAGATAATACCCTTCGCCTTGAGATTTTTTAATAGGGCATCCCTGACAAATGCCGAAACCGCAAGCCATTGCGGATTCCATCGATAGCTGGCAATCGTATTTATTTATTGACTCTTTTTGCAACGCTTTCAGCATCGGATTCGGACCGCACCCGAAAATTCTGATTTTCTTTTTTTCTAATTTGTGAACCTCCGATTGAAAACATGCAATTACATTCCCGTTGAAGCCTTCGGAGCCGTCGTCGGTAGCCGTCACAATATTTTTCATTCCCCATTTAATAACATGGTCTGCGCTTCTCGCTCCCACAAAAGTAATGATCTCTTTGCCTTCAAGTTTCCTTGTCAATAATGGAAAAGGCGCAACGCCGATACCTCCGCCGATTAATACCGCCGTATCGTAATCGCCTTCTGTATCGAATCCGTTTCCCAGAGGGCCGAGAATATTCAGCCGATCGCCGGGCTTTTTACCGGCAAGCATCTTAGTGCCTTCGCCATGGATATCGAACATAAAGTAAACGAAGTCCTCTTCGGCATAGCAAACGCTGAAAGGACGTCGCAGCAAAGGATAATTTGTTTCAGATACTTTGATATTGCAAAACTGCCCCGGCTTGATTGATTTCGCAATCTGCGGAGCTTTTACTTTTAACAAATAAGCGTTGCCATTGAGTTTTTCACGCGATTCGACGGTTGATAATTCGGTATACAAATGAGGCTCTTTTTTTAGTCGACAAATTTAAATATGTTCGTCCGAAAAACAAAAAGGAATAAGATTATTTTTTCAGAAACGAATTTTCGATAGCTGTAATTTTATCCAACCGCCTTTGGTGTCGTTCTCCCAGGAATTCCGATTCGAGCCACACGCCCACAATCGACTTAATGGTTTCCTCGCCGAGCGCTCTGGCTCCCAACGCAATTATATTTGCATTATTATGCTCTCGCGAGCTGCGCGCAGAGAACTCGTTATAACAGGTGGCAGCCCTTATACCAGGAAACTTATTGGCGGCAATTGCAGAAGGAATTCCGGTGGCGTCGATTAAAATACCGCAATCGGCTTCCCCCGATTTAACTTTATTTGCAACTTTCAGAGCTATATCGGGATAATCGACCGATTCTTCGCTGAAAGTCCCTACATCCTCAATCGAATATTTATCTTTAAGAAATTCCACAATTATCTTTTTGACCTTCACGCCGGTGTGATCGGATCCGACGGCAATTTTTTCGAAAGATTTTTTTTGCGATAAAGATTGACTGTTGTCGGATAAGATTTCGATTTTTTTCTGCAGAATCAAATCCCTGGCAGCGGGAGTGATAATATAACTCCCGCCGACATTCAGACTGTTTTTGCCGGATTTTATTAAATCCAGAATATCTTTCTCCGTAATGAGTCGTTTCATAAAAGTTCGGACCTTTTATTCATTTTAAGGTAATCGACGACATCCCTTACGTTTTGCGCTTTGTCTCTGCTGCAAACCAACAATGCGTCTTTTGTATTGATAACAATCAGATTTTCCGCGCCGATAAGGGCTGTGAATTTTTTAGGAGAAAAGACATAAGAATTGTACGAATACTCCGAAAAAATATCCCCTATCAACACATTGCCGTCTTCGTCCTTTTCAGAGATTTCATACACAGCTTCCCAGCTGCCGACGTCGTTCCAATAAAATTCCGCTTTTGTAAGGTAAACATTTTTGGATTTTTCCATTACGCCGTAATCGATAGAAATGCTTTTCAGTTGTCCATAAACGTACGTCAACTGTTTAGCAAAATCATCCGAGCCGACTGCTTTTTCGATTTCGAGCAGACCCTCATACAGGTCGGGTAAGTAAGTCTTTATTTCTTCAAGAATAGTATCGACGCGCCATACAAATATGCCCGCATTCCAGAGGAAGTCGCCGCTTTCGATAAATCTCTTTGCGGTGGAGAGATTCGGTTTTTCCGCAAACGTCAATACTTTATAAATGTCCGGGCTTACTTCTTTCTCGTCGAACTGGATATATCCGTAACCGGTTTCCGGGCGCGTCGGTTTAATGCCGATGGTTACAAGTCCTTTGTTCTTATAAGCAAAGTCGGCTCCTGTAGAAAGACATTTTCTGAAGGCATCGTCGTCTTTAATTAAATGGTCGGAAGGCAGAATCAACGTTACGGCTTCAGGATCCCTCTGTTTAATCAGGATAGAGGCGAGTCCTATACAAGCTGCCGTATTCTTACCGAAGGGTTCGTCGATAATATTTTCCTGTGGAATTTGCGGCAGTTGTTCCACAACCCTCATTTTCTGAATCTTGTTAGTAATTACATAAATATTTTCGTTTTTCACCAAACCGTCGAGCCGGTTCACAGTATCCTGGATCATAGTGTTTTCACCGAAAATTCTGAGTAACTGTTTCGGCTTTCTTTCTTTACTTCGGGGCCAGAAACGTGAACCGACACCACCAGCCATTATTACAGCGTATAAATTCATCAGATCACCCTTTTTGTTTGAGAAATCAATTTACCAAAATTTTCCGCTCGATTTAGATAATTTGTTATGTCGACCTCCTTGCCTCTTACAACGGCAACTATAACAATTAGACACGCTCTCAAGGCTTCGATCGCCGTACTGCTCGGAGCTACTTTTTTATTGTGAATCGCTTCCAATCCCTGCACGAAAATAGCGTGCATATTGGAGATTATTTCAAAACCGATTTTCTGCGACAAGTTCCCGTTTTCTTTCATCGTACGGATATAATTATTTATTTCGTTTTCCGTATAGTCATAGCGAGCCACCCTATTCAGAAAGGCGTCTATTTCTTTAATGGGTCTTAAAATACGCGCTTCATATTTTTCGAAATTGAATTCCTCTTCGGTTTCCAGACCGTCGAATATTATTTCCTTTTTAAGATCATCCGTAGTGGTTCGCTTCGGAGTTTCAATTTCGTTTTTAATTTTAGACAACTCGGATTCACGGACAGGTTTTCTTTTAGTAAGATCGATTTCCACGTTTTCATTGTCGGCGATTTTTTCTTTTTGAAGAATTTCTTTCATCTGTTGAGGCGTTACAATATCGAGGAGATTACTGACGTCGCCGATCAGGTTGCCGCTGTGGTTTTTAAATCTTTCGGATAATTTAAGAAAATCGATCTTTCCGTTTTCCGTATAATTATAGATTTCGGTAAGTTTTATACCCAGCTTGGACAATTGCGTTATTTTCTTAAACCGCTCTATCTCTTCGAATATATTTTCGGCTTTTGTCAAATGCTCCCTAAGAATTGCAAGCGACTCAATTTTTTCGGAGCTTAGCCTTAGTTGATTGGCTGCCGTCATGACGCACTGAATAATATAATTTCTTGTAAAATCGAATTTCATCCTTCCCTATAACACAATTTCCTGCAATAATATACGACAAATGTAATCAATTTTAATAATTCAGTCACATAAATAATTATGCGAAATTAGCGGCAGGCTCTCAAATTTGTTATCTTTATTTAACACAATCCGGAGGATAAATGCTAATAACCACGACCAACACAATCGAGGGGAAAAAAATCGTAAAATATCTCGGAATAGTAAGCGGCGAAGCCATAATGGGCGCGAACATCATCAAAGACATTTTTGCCGGAATACGAGATATCGTCGGAGGCAGATCCGCCACTTACGAAAAAGAACTGCGTAACGCCAAAGACCTTGCTCTTAATGAAATGGCGCAGGATGCCGCTATGATGGGAGCCAACGCTGTTATCGCCGTAGATCTGGATTACGAAACTGTGGGACAAGCCGGCAGTATGTTGATGGTTTCGGCAAGCGGCACCGCCGTTGTAGTAGAAGACTAAAATATTAACGTAAACCAGATAATTCCGATTGCTACGGTAATAGCAGTGACAATAATTCCGGATTTTAAATACTCGACGAAAGTAATGGTAATATTGTCTTTTTTGGCGGTCTCAGCTACTATAAGATTTGCCACCGAGCCGATAAGCGTTAAATTACCGGCAAATGTTGACGCCATCCCGAGTATAAGCCACGATTGTTCCGGATTTGGCATTACCGGTATTACCGGTTTCAACAGCAAGACAGCAGGCACATTCGAGATAAGATTGCTGAGAAATACGGTTGCCAATGAAAACGATAAGACACTTTCCGTCAGATAAGGATTTATTGTCTTCGACAGATAATAACTTAATCCGGAAGTATCAATCGATTTTGTCACCACAAAAAGCGCTGAAAAAAACACAAGCAACGACCAATCAATTTCTTTGAATACTCTGGCTGGCTTCAAACGCCTTGTGACAAGCAATAGAGACGCGCACGCAAAAGCGGCAATCGGAATTTCCATTCCTACAAAAAACAACGCGACCATCAGGAACGTCGATATTACACTTTTCATTAACAGCGGTTTGTAAGGTTTAACTTCCTCTCTCTCTATCTGATCGAAGACCGTTCGGTGAAATTCTTTTTTATAAATAAATCTCAATATAATCAGCGCCACCAACAATCCGGATGCCGACGGTATTATCTGATAAACCATATAATCCGCAAAAGAGATGCCCGAAGCAATACCGATTATCATATTTTGCGGATTTCCTATAATCGTCATCGCCGAGCCTATATTTGCGGAGAGCGCAACCGCTATTAAATAAGGTATCGGATTCCTTTTAAGGGACCTTACTACTTCTATGACCAATGGCGTATAAACAATCACGATTGTATCGTTCAGGAAAAAAGCGGATAATATACCGGATGAAAAAATTATCAGAGCCAGAAGTTGAAAAGGCGTCCGCGCAAAATTAACAATCTTATAAGACAAGATTTTAAAAAAGCCGCTCAGCCTCAGATTTCCGTTGATAATCATCATTGAAAAGAGCAAAACAATCGTATCCATGTCGATAGCGCGATAAGCCTCGACGGAATCGATCGCGCCTGCGAGAAGCAGCGCAGCCGCACCCACAAGCGCAATCGAAGCTCTGTTCATTCTGAATTTCGGAATCCTTCCGACTGCAATTCCGTATAGCGTAATCAGAATTATTATCAGACTGACAATCCGAACGCAATCCAAGTAACTTATCCTTCGTGCTTAACTTTAAAACCTTTCATCATCCACTTTTTGGCAAGGAGCAGTCCGAGCGGACTTAATATTGCAATCAGTCCGTAAACGAACCACATTGTTTCAGTATTCATTTGAGAAGGCGGAGTATCAGCCGGGCAATATTTCATGAGGAACCAGCCTGAATAGAGGCTCGTAACAATCTTTGTAAGGAACCAGGGGAACTGACCGATTCCCATATAGATGCCCGTCATATTCTTCGGGGCAATTTCGGCAACCCATTGCAAAAAGCGCGGCTGCCACATCGCTTCGCCGATTGTCATTATAATCAGATATGCCATTAAAGTATTGATATTCGGACCGAGCGCAAGAATAAATGTAGGGAATGCCATTACAAATGTGCCGATTATCATCATGTTATAAGTGTTTCTTTTTGTCGTCAAAGCAGCAACCATGGGCGTTAAGATGAAGATAAGTATCGGATTCAGATTTACAAAAAATTCAAAGTTGTCCTGAACGAATCCTTCGAAAGCTCTGCTTGTATAGAGAGGCAACGTAAGCCAGTTGTGAGCGAACAACGTCTGCACCGGAATCAATATGAAAATAAAATAGAGGAAACGAAAATCGCGCAGAGGGAAATTTTTAACGTAAAATTGCACTTTTTCTTTGAAAGTCATATTCTTCAATTCGTCGTCGTCTTCTTCCTCTTCGTTTTTATTTTGGGAAGCTTCCGCTACGGCTTTCTCGTAAGCATTTTTCGTTATGACGAAATAGACTATAAAAATGCCCACCACGGTCAGCGCCACATAAACCCAGAAGACGCCGAGAATTCCGTAAGCTTTTCTAACGGGAGGCGAGATCAAACCCGGCAGAAAACCGCCCAGGTTCATTAGAGCGTATAACATGGCGTATCCCATAGCGGCTGTTTTTTCGTCGGTCAATTTTTTTACTCCTGCGTAACATGCCGGTTGATAAATTCCATAACCGATGATGATGCCGAGTATTCCGACCATCGAAAGAATATGCGCCGAGCCCCACAATCCTGGCTCTCCCAACGTGGGCGACACCGTTAATATAATTCTGCCGACGAGCATAGCCGAGAGCGCAATCAACAAGGATTTTCTCAATCCGATCCAGTCGACTGTAGCTCCCAGAAATAACATGCTCAGCGTTATGCCGGCTGTCAAAAATCCGACCATGTTTCCCGCTCTTATGTCGTCCAGTCCGATATATTCATTAAAGTAGATTGCAAGCAATCCGACAATTCCGAAATAGGTTAGTCCTTCGAGCATATAGGATAAATTCAATCCGAACAAAGCTCTCGAAGTATGGAGCAGATCTTTGAACGGTTGAGTTATCTCTTTTAATGTGTTTTTCAGTAGATTATTCTCCTGAGACATATAGACCTCATGATTTTGTCTTATATTATATTGACTTCGTATTCCAGTTCAATTCCGAAATTTTCATACACAGCGCCTTTTACAATTTCAGCAAATTCCAGTATCTCCTTACCCGAGGCGTTGCCGTAATTCACAATTACCAGCGCCTGGCTCTTGTGAACTCCCACATTGCCCATGCGTTTTCCTTTCATACCGGATTTCTCAATCAACCATGCAGCCGGTATTTTATAAGTTTTTTCGTCGATCTTATGATACGGAATGTCCTTGTATAAAGATTGTAGAGAATCAAGTCTGTCTATGTTCACGGCGGGATTTTTAAAGAAACTGCCCGCATTCCCCAATTCCGACGGATCCGGTAATTTCGATTTTCTTATGGCAATTACTCCGTTGCGTACGTCTTCTATGTCGATATCGTCAAAACTTTTGTCATGGAAGTATTCTTTTAACGCGCGGTAATCGAGGTTCAATTTTTTTGATTTGCTAAGTTTAATTACGATCGCGCTGATCAAGAATTTGTTTTTCAGTTTTTCTTTAAAAATGCTTGAGCGGTATTCAAAATTACATTTGTCTGCCGGCAGAATTTCCTTTTGCATATCCGATAAATTCAAGCCTTCCACTTCTGTCAAACAATCCTTTAATTCGACTCCATATGCTCCAATATTTTGAATCGGCGCCGCGCCGACGGTTCCCGGAATAAGCGACAGATTTTCAATTCCGTACCATCGATTATGCACCGAAAATTCCACAAGAGCGTCCCATGATTCGCCTGCAGATGCCCGAATCAAGACTTCGTAATCATTTTCAGAAATTACTTCGATTCCCTTTTTATTGTAATGAATTACAGTCCCGTCGAAGTCCCCCGTAAACAGGAGATTGCTGCCGCCTCCTATTATCAAATGTTTTTCAGGAAAGTTATTGCGAAAATAGTCGAGCAGCTCTTCTTCGTTATCGAATTCGATAAATTCTTTGGCTGTAGAATCTACGCCGAAGGTGTTATATTTTTTGAGCGAGAAATTAAGATGGCGTTTCATCCAATAATGTTTCCGTATTTAGAGGTTGACAAATATCCGTAATTCATACTCAAAATATAAGCCCACTTTCGAGTTTTTTCCAATTAATAACTTCAATATTTTCTCCGTCGCTTCTCAACAATAAGGCTCCCTGCTTATCCGTTCTTAGTATCCGCACATTCTCCCTATTCAACAAATCTATAATTTCCGGCGACGGGTGATTAAAATAATTTCCTTCGCCGGCGGAAATGATTGCGTATGAAGGTTTGACGCATTCCAGAAATTTTTCTGATGTGCTTGTTTTGCTACCGTGATGCGCTACTTTTAATACATCCGACCGCAGAAATTCGCCGTAACGATTTATAAGAACGCTTTCAATTTTTTTTGACGCGTCTCCGGTAAAGAGGAACGAAGTGCTCCCATAAACAATTTTCAAAATTCCGCTTCTGTCGTTTGAATTTAGAAGAACGTCGTCTTTATTAACGTTCAAAACATAAATGCGGGATTTCGGATATTTAATAATATTATTTTCATAATACTCATACGGTACTTGTTTACTCATTAAAAGATTTTCCAGTTCAATATCCGACCCGTCGCTCGAATCGATTTCCGGCTTGAAGACATATTTAACTCTGCCCTCTTTTATGAGCGATAGAAATCCGCCGTAGTGATCGTTGTCAACATGAGAAATAAAACCGTAGCGAATCACATCAATTCCCAGATAGTCCATAAGCGGGATGATAGTTCTCTTTCCGTTATCGAAGTAATCCGTTGCGCTGCCCGCGTCTATCAACATATATTCGCCCGATGGCAGTCCTATGAGGAATGAGTCGCCCTGTCCTACATCGATTGCCATTATGGTTAAGTTATCGCGAGGGAAATATTCGTAATTGTCTATTTTCATAAATAAAATCATAACGGCGCCCGAAAGGATTGCAGCCGTAACTCGGAAGGAGATATTTTTGTAACGATACAACAAATATCCAAGAAATATCAATACGATATAAAAAAGTATCAGGTCGTACCAGGAAAACTGATTAATTCTCACATAAGCAAAATCTATCGAGCCGATAAAATCTGTAACCGTTAACATTAAATGGGAAAAAAGGATTGCGGCAGACGCGTATAATTTGCCCAGGAGCGGAAACGCCGCCGAGAACGCCAAAGTTATGATTCCCAGGGATACTATAATTCCAACCAACGGGATTACAATAAGATTCGACAACAACGCTATAAGCGATACTTTGTGAAAATAAATAATCGTAAACGGCAATGTGCCAATTTGAGCGGCAAGAGATACAGTCATAAACAATAAAATATTTTTAAGCCATCTTTTGTTTTTTTGATTAAAATATTCACGTCCGGCTATCACGTTGTTAAAATACGGAGTTAGCGCAAGAATAGAGAGCACGGCGCCGAACGACAACTGAAAACCGGGTTCGAACAATTCGCCGGGATTGATTAATAAAATTACAAACGCGGCTATCGCAAGAGTATTGAACGGCGAAGAATCCCTGCCAAAATATTTGGCTATGAGATAGACCGAAGCCATAATAACCGCTCTCGTAACCGAAGGAGGGGAATTTGTAATAATCATGTAAACAACCAGTCCTGATACCGTAAGCAAATATCTTATCGTTATATTAATACGTTGGAGCAAAACAAAAAATATAAAAGCAATAAAACCTACATGTAGTCCCGATACTGCCAAAATATGAATAACGCCCGCATTTATAAACTTTTCTTTTATTTCGTAATCGATCATATTTCTGTCTGCCAGTAAAAGTCCGCGGAGCAATGACGCCGTGATAAAATCGTGCTGTCTAAATATCATTTTGTCTATCGAGCGCCGTATTTTAAATACAAGATCGGGGAAGAATTTTCTCTCGCTATCCGTCAGTGTAAAATTATCCGAATCATATACATAAAAGAGGGCGCTTATTTTTCTCCTGAAAAGATAGTCCTGATAATCGAACTCGCCGGGATTCCTTTTGTCTCGTGCCTTCATTAATGTCCCCTCCATACGAACCCGGTTGCCCACAGAAATTTCATTATAAATACTTCGCAAGTTTTTATTTGCAGAAATTATGGCGCAGTAAATTTTTACTTTCTTTTTTGAGATGCTTTCGCTCCATTTAACGCTGTCGACGTCAACCGTAAAGTTCAGCCTGTCTTTCCTTATCAAATCGATGTCGGAAATTCTACCGTAGAGCCGGGCATGTCTGTATTTTGGGAGCGCATAAGGATAACTAAATTTTTCGGATTCGGAGAGAGCGTAGTGGAAAGCTCCCGAGGAAATTACCAACAGCATTACAAAAAATGTGTGGTAATTTGATTTGCTTTTCGAAAACAGAATGATCGATAAGATAAGTAGCGTTAAGAGCGCTGGGAAGATTATATTTATTGGAAGTTTGAAGATTGATTCGAGTATTATTCCGCAAATAAAAAAAACTATGAATTTTATAAGCGGATATTCATTCACTCATATAACTCCATTATGGAACTTTTAATGTCGTATAATGATTTAATGCGCGGAGCTATTCTCTCCGCATATTTTCCGTATGCCAAACCGAGAGCGGGATTGAGCGTATGAGTTCTTACGGTAAGGTCCTCGAAGTTTCCGTGGTCGGAACAGATCAAAAGAGTCATTTCATCGGGGAGAATTTTAACAAGGTTATGCAAAAAACCGTCGAGCGTATTAACTGTACGGTCGAATAAATCGAGATTTCTCCCGTGTCCCAGGTGATCGGTATGAAAATATTCAAACAATGTAAAATGATTTCGGGACGCTATGCGAACGAGTCTCCTTGCCGCCAATTCGGGCGATATAACTTTTAATTTATAATTCATCTTATGGACAAATCTGTAATTGTCGATATCCGCGCTCAAGGCTCTGCCTTTATGCAAGTCGTTTATCTTATTCAGTTTTACGCCGCTTAATAAACAGGATAACGTAGTAACGCTCAGCATTCGTCTTCCTTTTTTGACATAATCGAAGAATTGTTTCGGATATGCGTTCACAAAAGCAACTTTCTTTCTTTTGCGTTTCAGTTCGATAAAAATATTTTTTTCTTTAATTATGGGAACCAGGGTCGAATAAGGATACGGCCCGAAATGTTTGCCGATAATTTTCGGAGCGTTGACGCCGCAGAAAATCGCCGTTTGTCCTGTTCCGCTGAGCGGAATATCCGGAACTCCCATCAATGCGTCGATCGGAAAAACAAACGAGTTTTTACCTTCAAGATATCGTTTTTCGAGATGCGGAATTTCGCCGAAAAGTTCTTTGAATATCTTAAAATCGTATTTGAAGAAGGGATTGTTAATATAGTCCTTTTTTCCGATTCCCACCCCGTCAATAAATATCATCAAAACGGATTTCACATATTTCCTTTTTCTTTTGATTCTACGAGTAATGTTACCGGACCGTCATTAAAAATTTTCACAAGCATCATTGCTGCAAAAATACCGTTTTTAACTTTCGCTTCGCCAAGATTAAATTTCATTCTTTCGATAAACTTTTCGTACAAATCATTTGCCGTTTCCGGTTTTGCCGCGTCCGAAAAACTGGGACGATTGCCTCGTCTGGTATCGCCGTATAACGTAAATTGTGAAATTACGAGGGCTTCCCCGTCGATATCTTTAACGGACAAATTCATTTTGCCCTGACCGTCTTCGAATATACGCAAATTGCAGCATTTATCCGCCACAAAGTTTACGTCTTCAATCGTGTCGCCTTCTTTGACGCCAAGCAGAATTACCATACCTTTCCCGATCGAAGCGAAATGTTTCGGCTCTTCAATTGTGACGGAACCTTCCGAAACTCTTTGAACCAACGCTCTCATAATTTTTGCCCGTATATTATTCTGTCGATTTTTTGATAATCCCTGACAATTTCTATATTGTCAAAATCGTACTTCTTCATGATGGCACTAACTTCCGCCGACTGTCCCTGTCCCAATTCGAAAAATAATCTTCCGCCGGGCGATAAAAATTGGTTTGCCAATTCCGCAATTCTTTTATAAAAGCTGTATCCGTCTTTATAATCGGTAACCGCAATACCGGGTTCGTAACGAGCCACTTCTTCCTGCAGTTTATTATATTCATCATGGCTTACATACGGCGGATTAGAGACAATAATATCGAATCGGATATCGGGCAACGGAAATTTTTCAAAAATATCTTTTTTAATAAATTCAATTGAATCCGAAACATCGTGCAAAGTTGCATTGTGCTGCGCAAGTTTAATCGCATCTTCGGATTTGTCGATAGCGACAATTCCGGCGCCATGTAAATTCAGCGCAAGAGATACGGCAATGTTCCCGCTTCCTGTTCCGATGTCAAGAATCTTGAGCGATTCCTCGTCTTTATACATTTCAATAATTTTTTCCACCAGCAGTTCTGTTTCAGGTCTGGGAATAAGCGCGGATTCGTTGACTTCGAATTTCAGACCGTAAAACTCGGTATAACCCAAAATATATTGTAAAGGCTCTCTAGCTCCTCTGCGCCGTATCAATTCCCTGTACCGGTCTATTTCGTCTTCTTTAAGAGGTTGATCGAAGCGCAGATAAAGGTCCATCCTCTTGCATTTAAGAACATCGGCAAGCAACAACTCTGCATTCAAACGCGGCGACTCTACGCCTTTTTTTTCAAGATACTCTGCGGACAAAGTTACGGCATTAAGAACTGTCAACATGTTATTCAACTTCTATGAAATCTCTTACGTCGACAATCATCATTCCGGCTGCTTTCGCCGCTTCCACTCCAAAATCGCCGTCTTCATATACAACGCAATATTCAGGTTCTACGCTCAACTTCTCGGCGGCATAGAGAAAGATATCCGGAACCGGTTTGTGTTTGATATTGTCGTCAGCCGTTACAATCAAATCGAAGTATTTATCGAGTCCCGTAACAATCAGCGACTGCATAACATTATCTTTAGAACCGCCGGAAACTACAGCCATCGGCAGTTTATTGTGGTATTCATAGACAACCGAAGCAACCGGGTCGATCGGTTTTATGGAATCGGCATGTTGTTTGAAAAATTCATTCTTGGCGGCTACTATTTTTTCGGGGTCGGCGTTCGTTCCGAACTGTTTGTTATATAACCGAATGATTTCCTTGGACGGCATCCCCTTCTTCGAGAAGAAAAAATCATAATCGAATTTATAGCCGTAAAAATTTATGGCGTATTCCCACGCTTTCAGATGCAGAGGCATAGTATCTACCAAAGTGCCGTCGCAATCGAACAATAGCGCTCTGGCTTTAGGATCGGGTTGCATTTTCGTACTCCTTTCAGAAATTCTAAAATTTGGAAGTACAAATATACTTATTTCCCCGAATAATAGATTTCATTCCATTTCAATTCTTTTTTAAACTGATTGATCTCTGTCGATTTGTCAATCAATAAGAATTCGACGCCCGCCATTTCGGCAAAGTCGTACAAATATTCCGGAGTGACGGACTGACTGAAACAAGTATGATGAGCGCCGCCCGCATAAATCCAGGCAGTAGCCGCTGTATGAAGGTCGGGTTCCGGTTTCCATAACGCTCGTGCAACGGGCAGTTTGGGAAGTTTATGTTCCGGTTCGACAACTTTAACGTTATTGACTATTAACCGGAAACGGTTGCCCATATCAATCAGAGACGCATTGAGAGCGCTGCCGGGAGCGACGTCAAAAACCAATCGAGGCGGGTCGTCTTTCCCACCGATAGATAAAGGATGAATTTCGAGCGTCGGTTTTTCGGAGGCTATCGATTCGCAGACTTCGAGCATATGAGCGCCGAGCACAAGCGGATTAGAAGGGTCGAATTGATAAGTGTAATCTTCCATAAACGACGTTCCGCCTTTCAAACCGGAAGACATCACTTTAACGGCTCTTACAAGAGCGGCTGTTTTCCAATCCCCTTCCGCGCCAAAACCGTATCCTTCAGCCATCAAACGTTGGACGGCAATGCCGGGAAGCTGGCTCAATCCGTGGAGGTCTTCAAATGTGGTAGTAAAGCCTACGAAGTTTCCCTCTTCCAAAAAACTTCTCATTCCTGCTTCTATTTTTGCCGCTTCGTAAAGACGGCGGTAATTTTCATCGCCTTCTTTGAAAGGCGTATTTATTTTGTATGACTTCTTATAAACATCGATCAATTCTTTAACCGTTGATTCGCTTACTTTATTTACATACGCAACCAAATCGCCGACTCCGAAACCGTAAACCGAATAGCCGAGTTTTATCTGAGCTTCGACTTTATCCCCTTCCGTCACGGCTACATCTCTCATATTGTCTCCGAAGCGCGCAATACGCGCCCCCTGAGAATCAGCCCACGCAATTGCGGCTCTAACCCACACGGAGATTTTATTAATGACATTTGCATTCTGCCAGTGTCCAGTTACAACCTTTCTGTTTAATCCCATTCGCGTACAGATGAACCCGAATTCGCGGTCGCCGTGAGCAGCCTGATTCAAATTCATAAAATCCATATCGATGCTGTCCCACGGAATGTCGCGATTAAATTGAGTGTGGAGATGCAAAAAAGGTTTGTTCAGTAAGTTCAATCCTCTTATCCACATTTTTGCAGGCGAGAATGTATGCATCCAGAAGATTAAGCCGGCGCATTTGGAGTTGCTGTTTGCTTCGATTGCCAGATTTGCAATGGCATACGGCGTTGTTAAAACGTCTTTAAAAACAATTTTAACCGGAATTTCGTTTTTGGCGTTAAACTCATTTACAATTGCAACCGAGTTCTCCTTGACTTTGGTCAAAGTTTCCTGACCATACAAATGCTGGCTTCCGGCGGCAAACCATATTTCATATTTATTAATATCAATCATTTTTCCCCCTGTTGTTTCATTTGTCCGTAATAGGCATTGGGACCGTGTTTTCTCATAAAATGTTTGTTTAATATATAGTCGGGCAGATTTTGAACGTCTTTATTCAACGACAAAGTTTTAAACGCTATTTCCGCAATTTTCTCGAGAATCAAATTTTTTTCGACTGATTCTTCGGGAGTTTTTCCCCAGCAAAAAGGTCCGTGTCCGGCTACCAGCACTCCGGGAACCGATTCGATATTCATCCCCTTCAATCTTTCGATTATAACCAGACCGGTATTTTTTTCATAATCATTTAAAACTTCGTCTTCGGTCAAAAATCTCGTAAGCGGCACAGAACCGTAAAAATTGTCTGCGTGGGTAGTGCCGAGGCACGGAATTTCCATAAGCGCCTGTGCAAAAACCGTTGCATAAGCGCTGTGAGAATGAGTTATGCCGTTAATACCGGGGAAAGCTTTGTAAAGTTCAATATGAGTGGGAGTATCGGAAGAAGGTTTCAGTTCGCCTTCGACAACGTTCCCGTTCATATCGACCACAACCATATCGTCGGCTGTCATTTCGTCGTAGTCGACGCCGCTCGGTTTAATTACGACGAGGTTTTTATCCCTGTCGATGCCGCTTACATTTCCCCAGGTAGAAATAATCAGATTGTATTCCACAAGTCGAAGGTTGGCGTCAAACACATCTCTTTTTAAATTTTCGAGCATTATTCACCGCTCCTGACTTTATCTCTTATATTTAATAAATCCTTCATGACGTTATAAAGATTTTCCTTATAATCTTTTGCGCCGAAAGAATCGTGCAGCTGCGAATAAAGCCGATAAAGTTGTTTATATATTTCGTGATTCTGCGGAATCGGGTTGTATACTTTACTAATACCGGTCATCGATTCTTGGGCGTCAATTATATAATCGTAGCCGCCCGCGGATTTTCCTGCTGCTACCGCCGCAAATATTGCAGCGCCGAGCGCGGGAGTTTGCTCGCTTCGGGATACTTTCATTGTACGATTCGTAATATCGGCGTATATCTGCATCAATAATTTATTTTTAACGGCGAGTCCTCCGCAATTTACTACTTCCTCTACATGAACGCCGTATTCTTCGAGTCTGTCGATAATTTTCAGAGCTCCGAATCCGGTAGCCTCAATTAACGCCCTGTAAATTTCTGGCGCGGTTGTATGGAGCGTCTGACCGATTAACAGACCCGTTAGTCGGACGTCAACGAGAATTGTTCTGTTGCCGTTATTCCAGTCGAGAGCCAGGAGACCGCTTTCGCCCGGTTTTAGTTTATCCGCTTCTTCGCCGAGTATTTTGAATTTATCGTCGATTGTATTGCCGAATTTATCCGGCACGAGATTATTAACAAACCAGAGGAAAATGTCGCCTACACCCGATTGACCCGCTTCGATGCCAAAGTAGTCTTCCATAACAGAGCCGTCGACAATGCCGCAGACCCCTTCGATATCGTTCAAATTTTCGTTACACGGATGAATCATAATATCGCACGTGCTTGTGCCGATAATTTTTACAAGAGTGCCTTTTTTGATACCTGCTCCTACCGCTCCCATATGAGCATCGAACGCGCCTACGGCTATTGAAGTATTAGGACTCAGTCCGAGCTTTTCAGCCCATTCGGGCGAAAGGTTGCCTATTTTAACATTCGAAGGATACGCCTTATCATAAAGCCTGTCTCGTAAATCTTCCAGTCCAGGAGACAGTCTTTTCAAAAATTCTTTATCGGGCAAACCTCCCCACTGTTTGCTGAACATAGCTTTATGACCTGCAGCGCAAACGCTTCTTTTGATTTCTTTCGGATTCGTATTGCCCGCAAGCGCGGCGGGAATCCAGTCGCAAATTTCCACCCAGCTGTACGCGGCTTCGAACACTTCCGGATCGATATTTTTGCAATGGAGTATTTTACTCCAGAACCACTCCGATGAATAAACGCCGCCGATTTTAGCTAAATATTGAGGGCGTATTTCCGAAGCCACTTTTGTTATGAAAGCCGCTTCTTCATAACTGGTATGGTCTTTCCAGAGCCAAACATAAGCGTTGGGATTGTCCTTGAATTTATCGTATCCGCTTAAAGGTTGACCTCTTTCGTCTACGGGCATCGGGCTGCTGCCGGTTGTATCGACGCCGATTCCGATAACGTCTTCGTTTTTAAATTCGGGATTTTTTTCTTTAGCGATACGAAGAGCTTCTTTAATTGTAACTTCAACGCCCTTTAAATAATCGGCAGCGTTTTGTCTTGCCAATTCGGGATTTTTATGATCAACTATTACCCCGTTTTCCCCAGTAGGGTACGGAAAAACAAAGCTGGCTAATTCCGCGCCGTTCCCTAATTCAACAATCAGGGAACGGCAGGAATTCGTACCGAAGTCGAGTCCAATTGTGTATTTTGCCATTATATATTACCCGCTGAAATAGATATAAGCGCCGAGAATCATTAGAACGACTATAATTGAAGCAATTACATCTACGGCATTCCAGCTTGCGCGGGATTCCCTTCTGTGTTCATCCGTAATCGTACCGAAAGTCAGTCCTTTTATTTTTTCGTATTCAGGTTCTTCCGTCGCATAACTTACCGCATACATTACTATAAGACTTACCAAAAAGATCAGAAGGCTGTAATATTGGAAAAAGATATTATTTAATATCCATAAGAGGGAACCCTGTTCGTACTGGAAGCCGGAGACGAGTTTGACCGGAGTGTCGATAGCGAGCCTGAAAATTCCGAGAGCAAAACCGCTGAATAAAGCCGCCAGAGCGCCTTTGGCATTCAGGCGTTTATTAAATATTCCCGCAAAGAAAACGACGAAAATCGGAGGGGCAAGATAAGCCTGAACGCCCTGCAGATAGTCGTACAAACCTTTACCGCCGCGAATTACAGGCAGCCAAAGCAAGCCGATTATGACCATCACGGTTGTAGCCACTCTTCCCACCCAGACAAGTTTTTCTTGCGTTACATGCGGTTTTAATCGCGAGTAAAAATCGATGGTGAAAAGAGTTGAACACGCATTAAATACGCCGGCTAACGAACTCATTAACGCAGCCAGAAGGCCGGCGACAACCAATCCCCTGATACCTACAGGTAAAATATGAGCGACCATCATCGGAAATGCCTGTTGCGCATTGTCGCGAATAACCTGTCCGTCGGGACCGATCAGTTGTTCCTGAAAAGCGGGCACTTTTCCGCTTACTGCCAGGGCATAAAAAATAATGCCGGGAATAATAAAAATGAAAACCGGTAATAATTTAAAGAAAGCCGCTGCAATAGAACCTCTTCTGGCTTCCCTTTCGTTCTGAGCGGACAAAACGCGTTGAACAATGTACTGATCTGTAGTCCAGTACCACAGCCCTATAATCGGAGCGCAAAAGAGCATTCCGATCCAAGGATAATTATCGTTAAAATACCAAGCCATTCTGCCCGCTTCTTTTACCGGCGCCCAGGTAGCTTCGACTCCCGCCGGTACAAGGGGTTTCCACAAGTTGAACATTTCCGAACCCGCGATTGCTTTCAATTCGCTCCAGCCCCCCAGATACTGCAACCCGAAATAAGTAACGAGAATCGAACCGATAATAAGTATTATTGTTTGAAGCGCTTCGGTATAGGCTACTGCAGCCATACCGCCCAATACCGTATAAACACCCGTTATAACAATTACGAGAATGGAACCGATCCAGAAACTGTCGAGTCCGAGGAAATTGATATCCGGCAGAAGGACGGAAAAAACAATTCCTCCGGCGAATACCCCGACTGCAATTTTAGTTAATACGTAAGCTACCAATGAAATTCCGGAAAGCACTGTACGCGCAGTCGGAGAAAATCGTCGTTCCAGAAATTCAGGCATGGTATAAACTCTGGAACGAAGATAGAAAGGCACCATTACCCAGCCCAGTACCAGCAAACACCAGGCGTGGAGTTCATAGTGAGCCATCGCAACGCCGTCGGTAGCTCCCGAACCCGCCAAACCTACAATGTGTTCGGAACCGATATTAGATGCAAAAATAGAAGCTCCTACAATAAACCATCCCAGGTGCCTGCCTGCCAAAAAATAATCGTCGGTGGTTTTTTTCTGTTTCTTGATAACCCACCAGGCAATTCCCAGAATGATGGCAAAATAGCCAAATATTATAATCCAGTCGAGAGTGTAAAGTGTGCTCATAACGGTACCGTCTATTTGTTGTAAAATATCGATTATTTCATAATGCCGAAGTGATATACCGTTTTTTGACGGTAGATATCGCCCGGTTTTAACAGAGGCGAAGCAAAATTGTCTTTGTTCGGAGAATCGGGAAAAAATTGAGGTTCCAGGCATAGAGCCGTTCTGTAATTATATTTTATTCCGCCCTTGCCTGTAATTGTACCGTTCAAAAAATTCCCGGAGTAGAACTGCATACCCGGCTGATCGGTAAATATTTCCAAAACTCTTCCGCTTTTGGGATCGGATAGGGTTACGGCTTTTCTTACATTACCGTCGTATTCATTAAGAGCCCAATTATGGTCGTATCCTTTTCCGTACTTCAGCTGAATGTAGTCCTCGTTAATACGCGCTCCGACCGCCGTCGGTTTTCTGAAATCCATTGGAGTATTTTCAACCGGCGCAATTTCTCCCGTAGGAATTAATTCAGAATCAATAGGCGTAAAATTATCCGCATTAATTGTCAGGATGTGATCTAATATTGTATTTTCAAAATTACCAGAAAGGTTATAATACGCGTGATTGGTAAGGTTTAAAATGGTAGGTTTATCGGTTGTGCCCGCGTATTCAATGAGCAAGTCGTTATTATCATTCAAAGAAAATTTCACTTTCACATCAACGTTACCGGGGTAGCCTTCGTAGCCGTCCGGGCTGTGCAGTTTCATAACCACATATGAGCTCGTATCGTCGGTAACGATTTCCGAATCCCACACCAATTTATGAAATCCTTTAACGCCCCCGTGGAGATGATTGTTGCCGTCATTAATTGTCAGCTGATATTCGCGATCATCGATTTTAAATTTTCCTTTGCCAATTCGGTTGGCATATCTTCCTACGGTAACTCCTATAAAGGAATTGTCGTTAACGTAACCGCTCAAAGAATCGAAGCCGGCGATAATGTCGGCAAAATTACCGTCTTTGTCGGGCGTTACGATCGAAACCAAAGTAGCTCCGTAATTGGTAAGTTTAACGGTCATGCCGTTTGAATTTTTCATTGTGTAGAGAAAGACGGGGGAACCGTCCGGAGCAACGCCGAAATTTTCTTGAATTATTTTGTTCCCGTCGTCCGAATTGCACGATAATATAATAACCGCCAGCAAAATAATTGTTATTCTCCCCATAACAATGCCCTATAAAATTAATAAAAATATTGCCGGATACTTAAAGAAATAATACAATTTAAAATTCTTGAAATGAATAATAAAACTATAATTACTTTTTTCAAAACTTTTTTTTAGAGACTTTGAAGTGAAATCCATGAAATGCTGGGTATCCCGAAATTATAAGGATACCCACAAAAAGTTATTTTTTGTACGTGCTCAACAGATAGTCCGCAACGGCTTCTGCTTCGGCCGGTTTGAGACCCTGGTTCGGCATGGCGGGATAATCGGGATTTATTTTTACCGGATTCAAAATAAATTTGACCAATTCTTCTTTCTTGCCTTCGTATTTGGGGAGCGTTTCGTTATAAGGCGGGCCTACCAATTTCTTGTCGAATTGATGGCATGCGATACATTTCCCATTGTAAATATCCGCGCCGTTTATTACTACTTTCTTCAAGCCGTATTCTTCTTCCAGAGCGGATTTATATTCATCGTAATTTGCAGCGAGGAATGCAAATTGTTTCTTTGTCGCCGTATCCAACGAAGAATATTCCTGCATTACAACGAAGAAGACCGCCAGAACGAATAAATAGACTAACGACGATGCGTATCTTAATTGAGCGTCCCTTATCATAAGATAAAACAGAACGCTTATAAACATTACTACGAAGAGCGCCAAAAGCGTATAGGCAAAAAGATTGTACGACAATGCCTGGTTCGATTTTACCATTATCGACAGGATTATAAATAAAGGCAGTATTATCGAAATAACCAGGCCTGTTTTTAATCCGAAGTTCTTTATAAAGTCGAAGTATTTTTCATCCGATTTAATTGCCTCGGAGGAATATGATCTATAAATTATAAAAGCGGCGGTAAACCCGAATGCGAATAAAATTATCTGTAAGAATCCGACTACGGTTTGTAATGAAAAGATTAAATTAATAAAATAATTACCTGAGTCCCATAGCTCAGGCCGTGTAGTCAAGTTCAACGCCCCTACAAACAAATACACGGAAACTAATAACAAAGCGAGTCCGAAAAAGCCGGATTTCCTCAAAAGCTTATTGGCGCTACTCAGGTAGAAAGACGATTCTTCTTTAATTTCTTCTTTAATATTTTCATTCTCTGTTACCGCTCCCAATATATCTCTCAGATGAAAGCTGTATTTGAACGTATAAATAAATATTATAGCGGCGATATAAAATATGGAAGAAAGCAATATATAGCCTGCTGCCGGTACGTCCGAAAGGTGTAAAAGCTGAGCCACACCGAATGATATGCTCAGTAAGGGCGCCAATCCCAATCCGAGCGCAGACACCTTGTTGAAGGTTGTCAAATCGATAAGGAATTTCGAAAATTTATAATAAACGGCATTATTATTTTTTGCGCTCTTGTTCTTAAAGACAAGAGAAAAAGTCAGCGACCCAATAAGCAAACTGATGTAAGGAATAAAAATCAATAATGCCAGCGCCATCAGATACTTCAGAAGAATCATATGATGCGCAGATTGGGGCAAAACATATTTGTCTAAGAATTCCATATACGAACCATTAAATTTCTGTTAGGAATAATTTACTTATTGAAATTATTACGGTAATTACAAGCACGAACAGATTAACTTTTATAAACGCTTCTTTGAACAACACTCTCTTGACGCGGGCTCCTTTATCGTAAAAGTAGGTCTTAAGAATATTTTTCGTATCGAATATGAGCCAGATACTAAGTAGCAGAAAAGCCATAAAAGAATAGATACTGAAATTGACCGAATAAAACGGAATAAACAAACTGCTTACGGCCAACGCTACTATCCAGACGAAAGTTATTCTGCCTAACTGCGACTCGGAGAAATTCGAAGTAAGCACGGGGAAGCCTGCCTTTTCATAATCCTTGCTATGCAGCAACAGTAGAAGCCAGAAATGGGGTATTTGCCATATAAAGAAAAAGAGAGCCAGCGATAAAATTTGCAAATCGAAAAGACCGCCTCCTGCGGCAGTGTAACCGATAACGGGCGGTATCGCCCCTATCAGCGAACCAGGTATAATTGCAAGCGCATTAATTCTTTTTAACGGCGTATATACAGCATTGTACCAGATCAAAGCTAGAAATGAAAGCGCCAAAGCGGTAATATTGGAGCTGATATAAATTATTAATCCCGCTCCCGCCGTCAAAAGCAGAGCAATTACGCTTGCGCTCTGAACCGAAATTCTGCCCGACGGTATAGGCCTGCCTTTGGTCCTGTCCATTAATTTATCTTTTTCTCTTTCCTGAATTTCGTTTATAACCGATGAACCGCAAGCCATTAAAAAAACGCCGAACGTAACTATCAACATTTGCCAGGTTATGGTTTCAGCATAAAGGATGTACCCTACGGACGTCGACATTGCGACGAAAGCCGTAATTTTGACCTTTGCCAATTCGGAAAATAGCTCCATTGCATTTTTAACACCGGCAATGCCGAAGGTTTTAATATCCGTTAATCCGTAAGATAATCCCGCCATATTCTATTCGCTTTCTTCAACTGTTTTCTTTTGGTTATACAATTTTTCGAAATCGGACTTTTCCATAGCAACCACTTTAGTGTACATCATTGAATGGTTCAAGCCGCAATACTCGGCGCACGCAACGTCGTAGTCTCCCGGCTTAGCCGCCGTAAAAGAGAGAAAGTTTACCTTATTGGGAATTGCATCTTCTTTGATTCTGAAAGCGGGTATATAGAACGAATGATTTACATCCATCGATTTCAATTTCAGTACCACCGGCTTGTTTACGGGCACATAGAGAGTATCTGTTCGCAATCCGTTTTTATAATTAAATTCCCACGACCACATTCTTGCCGTAACGTCCACTTCAAACGCATTTTCGGGAATCTTTCTTATTTCGCTGAATCCAGTATACCCGTAATAGAACATCGACAATACGATTAGCGTGGGAATTGCGATCCAAACTATTTCGAGCCATATATTGCCGTGGATATCAACCGGCCTGTGGCCTTTTTTTCGGTTGTATTTGAAAACGAAATAAATCATTGTAATCGTAATGCCCAGAAGGAGTATAACCGAGATTCCGACTATATAGAGCATTACAAAATCAACTGTTTCCGTATGTACTGACGGTGCAGGCGACATTTTTAAACCTCAACGATAAATAAAATCAAAAAATGTTAATACAAAAATTATCAATAATGTTAATCCGCTGAGAGCCAGGAACACTTTAAAAATCGGCTCGTCGAATTTTATATGCATAAAAATATTAATTACCAACGCCGACTTTATTGCGGCTATAAACATCGCAATAAGTAATGTATAATCTCCCAAATGGATGCCGGCAACGGATACCGTGATTGTAGTTAACGCCAATAACGATAACCAAACAATAATATAAGCGTTGTAACCGATAATATGTTTTTTATTTTCCATTTCGATGCCTCACTGTATAAGATAAAAGAGCGGGAAAAGAAATATCCAGATCAAATCCACAAGATGCCAGTAAAGTCCGGCATTTTCCAGTTTTGTATAATTATCGGGTGTAATATCGTTCTTTATTAAAAAATAGAGCATAAACAAGAGCACAATAACGCCGATAAATACGTGGAGACCATGCAGCCCCGTCATTACATAATAGAGACCAAAGAAGAGGATCTGACCGTTCGGTCTACCCAATAATTCTTCGGAGCCCGGGAAAATGCCATGGTCTATTTTTGTCATCCATTCGAAATATTTATTTACCATGAACATCAGGGCAAACACAACCGTAAGCGAAAGCATTAAAATCGACAAAAATTTATTTTTCTTCTGAATAGCCGCAATTGAAAGAGCGACCGTAAGACTGCTCGTCAGAAGAATTACGGTGTTAAGCGTTCCGATACCGGTATTGAGTTCCATAGCCGCAATACGGAATTGGTCGGGATACTGGTATCTGTAGACGGCATATGCCAGAAACATTCCTCCGAACAAAAGGACTTCGGTAAACAGGAACAGCCACATACCCAATTTAGCTCCCACATCGTCGCGATGCACGTGCGCCGCTGTATGATTATTTTCGTTACCGGCAACGCTGTTATGATTCATTTTTCATCTCCTTGAGCTGGCTGAAATCATATGGTTCATGAGTAATTGTAGGTATTTCTTTGAAATTTTCCATTGGCGGCGGAGAAGGTATATGCCATTCAAGCGTAACGCCTCCCCACGGATTCGGACCCGCTTTCGGACCTTTGCGCAATGAATAGATTAAATTGCCTAACATTATAAATATTGCCAGCGCCAGAATCCACGAACCGACTGTGGATATTTCCTGCAATGTGGCGAACTGCGGCAGATAATCGTAATATCTTCTCGGCATTCCCATATATCCCATAATGAACTTTGTAAAATAGAGCATATTGAATCCGATAAAGAAAAGCAGAACCGCTATATTGGCTGGTTTCTTAAAATACATTCTGCCGAACATTTTCGGGAACCAGTAATGAAGAGCGGCAAAAAAGATTGTGCCTGTTCCTCCAAACATTACATAATGAAAATGCGCCACTACAAAATACGTGTCGTGCAAATGGACGTCCGTCGCCAAAGAACCGAGCACCAAACCAGTCAAACCTCCGATCGAGAAGAGCACTATAAACGCCATCACCCACAAAAACGGAGTCTGCGGATCGATTGAGCCTTTATACATAGTGGCGACCCAGTTGAAAACTTTAACGCCGCTGGGCAAAGCCACAATAAACGTCAGTAGAGAAAATATCCATCTGGCTGTGTCGCTCATCCCGCTTGTAAACATATGATGCGCCCATACAAGATAGCCGACGAATGCAATTGCAAGCGACGACATTGCAATAGCTTTGTAACCGAAAATCGTACGCCTTGCAAATGTCGGAATGATTTCCGAGACTACGCCCATTGCCGGCAGTATCATAATATAGACTGCCGGATGCGAGTAGATCCAGAACAGATGTTGATATAAAATCGGATCGCCGCCCAATGCAGGATCGAAGATTCCCACTCCGAATGCGCGTTCAATAATAACCAACAATATTGTAATACCGATGACCGGCGTTGCAATAATTTGAATCCATGCGGTGGCGTAAGTAGCCCATACGAAAAGCGGCATTTTGAAAAAAGTCATTCCCGGCGCCCGTAAACGATGCACGGTGGTTACAAAATTTATTCCCGTTAATATTGAAGAAAATCCGAGCACAAAAGCCGCGAATATCGCCATCGAAACATTCGTTGAACTGCGTACGCTGTACGGTATGTAAAAAGTCCATCCGGTATCAATCGGTCCGCCCGGCAGGAACAAAGAAATAAAAACAAGAATTGCCCCGGCAACATAAACATAATAAGAGAGCAAATTCAATCTTGGGAATGCCACGTCGCGCGCTCCTATCTGAATAGGCAGGAAGAAGTTTCCGAATATCGCCGGCAAGCCCGGAACAATAAAAAGAAAAATCATTATTACGCCGTGAAGCGTGAACAATGTATTATATGTTTGCGCGTCCATTATCGTCTTGCCGGGCGCAATTAATTCCAGCCTCATCAGAATTCCGATTATAACGCCGACGATAAAGAAAAACGAAATTGTGTATAAATACATCAATCCGATTCTTTTATGGTCGGTCGTCAACAACCAGGACAGTATTCCCGAATATTTATTTGTGCTCTGCTGATAAAAATTCTTTTCTTCTATTGCAACAGCTCCGTTTGCCATTTTTATTTTACTCCGTTGTCTTACTTCTTTTTTTGAATAATAATACGGCTGCAAAGAGTCCTACCCCCAGCAGCATAATAGCGCCGATTATCCTCGTTATATTCAAAGTATAAGAGCGCCCTTCGGGATCGTAACTATAACAAAACTGAAGAACTTTTGAAATAGTCGGATTTTCTTTCCCGGCTTTTGCTTCCAGCATCGCCATTTTAACGTCGAAAGGATTGAACGTTACGCCGAACAGATAACGCGTAATCTTCCCTTCCGGCGAAAGCGCAATAACAGTAGCCGGATGAACATACTGGCTGTCTTTTGTGGGTTTATAGTAAAATCCCGCAGCGTCGGTAACTTTCTTAATGTTTATACTGTCGCCCGTTAAAAATATCCAGTCTTCGGGACTTATTTTCTTTTTAATCGATTCAAGATAATTTTTTTTCCATTTGGCGGCAATCGCCGGTTTTTCCCTGTGATCGAAACTGAGCGAAATAATTTTGTAGTCTCTGCCCGGCGCTAAATCAACTTTATCGATAGTCCACGCCAATTCGTTTAACATAGGACTGCAAATGCCGGGGCATTCATAATAAACCAACGCCAGCAGCGCCGGTTTATCGATCAAACTTTTCAAATTTACGGTGTCGCCGGTCGACGTTACGAACCGGGCGTCGTCGGGAATATATTTGCCCAGTTGCTCGTCTACGCCTACGTCTACGCGCTTTTGTCCGAACGTAAAATTAGTCGTTATTAATAGCGCCAAAAAAGTTGTTATAAATATTTTTTTCATTTTATCTATTTATCGATATTAAATAATCATATATATTTTTCAGGTCGTCTTCTCTAATTTTTTCTATGCCCGGCTTTAACCCTACCGATACCGGATAGTTACCCTTTATTGCTTTGAATTTTTCGTAAGTGATATTTCCGTCCGATAAGAAGGCATAGACCAGTTTGTTCAGGTCAAACGTATATTGAATAATCATATTTGCAGTAGAATTGGAAGTCTTATCATCTTCTATTCTTTTTACAATGCTCGATGTTCTTTCTAACAGCGTTTGATTTTCTTCGGTAAGAATATCAATTGCTTTGCTCACCGGAATTTTATTCGGGATTTCGACGCCTGCGGTTACATTATAGAGCATATCGATATTTTTCAATTCTTCGTCTGTTACCGGGGGGAATTCCGCAAAAGTCCTGATATAATGGATGATTGCAAATCTGTCTTCGGGAGGCAGATATTCGTAAGCCGCCATTCCGTTTTGAATTATTCCTTCCTGCAGCGTTTTGTACATCATGTCGATAGTTCTGCCGTTTGTCCATCCGTCTTGCTGATGAAAGTTTCGAGGTTTGGGATTTAAAGCCGCTCCGGCAGGTCCGTCGCCTCTACCTTCGGAGCCGTGACACGACTGGCAATTTGCGTCGTACAATTCTTTGCCGTGAGCCAGCATTTCCTCCGAAGGAGATTTGACTTTATTAAGATCGACTGCCGGCATAATGCCGCCTTTTGTCTGTACAATTTCTTTTTTTACAATCGAACTGTCTTTAACGCCCACAGGCTGCTCGTTAAAAGAAATCGTTATCAGATTATGACCGAAATAAATGCCCGCCATTAAAAGAATCAATAGAAAATAAGGGAAAAACCATCCGAATAATCGGACGGGATTTTTCAGAAGTTCTCTGAATTTAATTTCGTCTTCTACTTTTATCTTTTTTTCCATAGTTATAATCTGAAATCTATTCCGCGTTTTAGTTTCGGATCGCCAACTGCGACCATGTTGTGTTTATTTGCCATATAACTGAATATTGTCAATAAAATTCCGGCAGCTAAAAGAATAAATCCGATTTCGATCCAGCCAAACACAAAACCTTCTTTTGCAAATGTAGGCATTACCATCCAGTAAAGGTCGTAATAGTGCGCAATCAGAATCACAAACGACATAACAACCAAACGGCGCGGATCTTTTTTGGAGGGCTGCGAAAGCAGTCCGAAATACGGTATAACAAATCTTATAAATATCAATCCTATGCTTACATACTTCCAGCTTCCTTCCCACCTTTCCAGGAACCAGATAGTTTCTTCCGGTAAATTTGCGTACCAAATCAATAAGTACTGAGAAAACGCTATGTAAGCCCAGAAATTTGTAAAAGCAAACAATAGCGCCCCCAAGCTGTAATAGTTGTCGGACGAAATACCTTTGACCAGATAACCGTTTTCAGACAATAATACGATTGCAATTGTAGCGGTTGCTAATCCCGCCAATACCGTACCCGAAAAATAATAGACGCCGAAGATAGTAGAGAACCAGTGCGGTTCAAGGCTCATCAACCAGTCAATTGCCGTAAACGTAATCGTTATTGCAAAAAAAGGCATGAAGACGGCGGAAATCTTAGTATTAATTTTAGTTAATTGCTGGTCTTTAGTTGCATCCTGCTTGAGCGAATTCCGAGTAAGCAAGAAATAGAAGAGCCACCAGACTGCAATAAACGCCGCTACCCGTATAACGAAGAACTCGACATTGAGGTACGGAGCTTTGCTTTTAAGCAATTCATCCATTTCAACCGCTTCCGGATGCATCCAGTGAAATATATGACCCATATTCGCCAGAACGGGCAAAGCTACAAACGGAACCACCAGAACGGATGCGGCAATAAATTCAACTATTCTTCTGAAAGGGACGCTCCATACCGCGCCAGAAAGATATTCCGAGCCAATCAAAAACAAAGCGCCTACGCCAACGCTGATAATAAAAGTCAACAGAATAATATTATTAAACGCGCTTCTTTCGAGATCCGTCATATAACCGAATACCGAGAGAACAATCCCCGCAATCAGGAGAATATATCCGGCGTTAGTAACTTTAGCGGGTATATTTTTTTTCTGGTAAACTATGTCCATATTTATTCCGAATTTTTATTACTCATTTTAAATCGGTTTCCCTGGCGTTCAACGCCCTCTGTAAAGCTCTTACATAATTAACCACCGCCCATCTTTCTTCTTCGTTTAATTGCGTAGAATACGACGGCATGGCGTTTTGTCCTTCGGTTATAACGTGAAAGATACGACCGTCGCTCCAATTTCTTACTTTTTCGGAGTGGAGCGAGGGAGGATTAGGAAACTGACCTCTCAACCTGCTGTCGCCTTCCGCGTGATATCCGTGACAGGGGCTGCAATAAATATCATATTTTTTTTCGCCGAGCTTCAACACTTTCTTCGACATCGGGAGAGGGTTTATCAAATACTTGCCCGCTTCCTCGGGCATATTTTTATAAGGATAAAACTCTTCGCCTCTGGCAACGGTACCTTCTACAGGAGGTCTCATGCCGAAACCGTCTGCAAATATAGAGCTTACGGATTGAGGCGTCAGTTTATCCTGCTCCATCATCCAATTAAACGGAACCATAAACAATAATTTATTGAGCGTAAAATAAGTAGCGCCCGACGTAATAACCGCAGTCGCCAAAAGAAACATTATAAATTTCGGTTCGAGCAGTCGCGGTTTGAATGAAATTTCGTTTTCGTCATAATAAACGGGGGATATTTCTTTAGCGCGTAACGATTCCAAAAATCTCTTTACTTCTTCTTCATTAAACTTATCATCCTCGGCATGAATAAACAAACCGTACTTATCGGACGAGACTTGTTTCATGTAATCTGTGCCGTGCAACGGATGAGCGTTGTTCGGAAGCTTAAAAAAGATAAAGAGCATGGCAAGAACGGTTGCAATCGAAGCCGACAAAACAGTTACTTCGAAAATAACGGGCACGTACGCCGGGAAAGAAAAAAGCGGTTTTCCGCCAATCACTATCGGATAGTCGACTGCGGAAATCCAGTACATCAAGAGCAGAGCAGTCAACGCTCCCGATAGTCCTACTACCAGAGCAACGTAGCCTAATTTCGACGGCGGCAGTTTCATCGCCTCCGGCATTCCGTGTATCGGATACGGCGAATGAACGTCGTACTTTTTATATCCCGCGTCCACCGTCTTTTCGGCGGCTTCAATTATATCATCGGGATTATCGAACAAAGCGGAATAACCGTATAAAATTTTATCTTTCATCTGTCAATGCTCCTTATGAGAAGGTTGAGCCCCGTCTACTACCGCTTTAACTTCGGCAATCGATACGACGGGCAATGCTTTCGTAAAGAGTAAAATCCACGTAAAGAAGAATCCGAAACTCCCGATTAATATCATAAAGTCGACTAAACTCGGCGTAAAATACTGCCAGCTCGAAGGCAAATAATCTCTCGACAATGAAGTAACAACTATTACAAAACGTTCGAACCACATGCCGACATTTACAAACACCGCGATTACAAACATTACGGGGATGGTTCTTCTTATTTTTTTGAACCAGAATAATTGCGGCGCAAGAACGTTACACGAAACCATTATCCAGTAAGCCCACGCATACGGACCGAAAGCGCGATTGATAAACGTAAATTGTTCCGGTTGAACCCCGCTGTACCAGGCAATAAAAAACTCCATCGAATATGCATATCCGACCAACGAGCCCGTCAGTAGAATAATTTTGTTCATCCTTTCGAGCGTATCGACGGTTATAATATGTTCGTAATTGAAAATCTTCCGTACGAAAATCAAAACGTTCTGCACCATCGCAAAGCCCGAGAAAACCGCGCCGGCTACGAAGTATGGCGGAAATATTGTAGTATGCCAGCCGGGCAGTATCGATACGGCAAAATCGAAACTAACTATTGTATGAACAGAAAGGACAAGCGGAGTTGCAAATCCGGCTAAGATCAAATAGACCATTTCATAATGCTGCCAGTGCCTGTTCGAAAATCTCCAGCCGAGACTGAAAATCGAATAGATTACTTTCTTGATTTTGTTCGACGTCTTCTCTCTCAAAGTGGCAAAGTCGGGTATCAATCCCACATACCAGAAAATCAAAGAAACAGTCAGATAGGTCGATACCGCAAATACGTCCCAGAGAAGCGGCGAAGTAAAATTAACCCAGATCGAATGCTGATTGGGATACGGAAAGAGATATCCCGCCAGCCAGGGTCTGCCGGTGTGAATTAGCGGAAATATACCCGCCGTCATCACTGCAAAAATAGTCATGCCCTCGGCAAATCGGGCTATTCCCGTACGCCATTTTTGTCTGAACAAAAATAGGATAGCCGAGATCAAAGTTCCTGCGTGACCGATACCTACCCAGAAGACAAAATTGACAATGCCGAATCCCCATGCCACCGGAATATGATTGCCCCACGTTCCGATACCGTAATAAAAAGTCATAAACAGACCGATGACGAACAACCCGAGCATGGACAACGTAACGGAAAGCGCAATATAAAATTTCTTATCCGGTTTGGTCTCGAGCGGCTTGGAAATTAAATCGTCAAGAGACCTTAACGGCGGTCTGCCTTCTATAACAGAAGCTTCGTGCGTGTAATCGACTGAACTCACTGAATTTCCTCCGTATGGATATTCCTGATTTTAGCTAAATACGAGATATTCGGTTTCACATTCAAAGTTTCCAGTACGTGATATGCAAGGTCGTGTCCTCTTAACTTTGCGATTTCGGAATTCGGGTCGTTCACGTTTCCGAATACAATGGCTTCGGAAGGACAAGCTTGCTGGCAGGCTGTCTGAATTCCGGCGCCTTTAAATTCTTCGCCTCTGGCTATAGCTTCGGAACGGGCTTCCATAATTCTTTGAATGCAGAAAGTACACTTTTCCATAACGCCCCTGGAACGAACTGTAACTTCTGGATTATTTACAAGCGAGGTCAATTCGTTTTCGTAATATGAGTCTTCAAAATGATCCCTGTAATTGTAAAAGTTGAATCTTCTCACTTTATATGGACAGTTATTCGAACAATATCTGGTTCCGACGCAGCGGTTGTACACCATTTGATTCAAGCCGTCGGGGCTGTGATTCGTAGCGTTGACCGGACATACATTTTCGCACGGCGCATTATCGCAATGCTGGCACAACATGGGCTGATTGCTTACTACAGGCTCGTCGGGCGTGCCCGAATAGTACCTGTCTATACGAATCCATTGCATTTCCCTTCCTTTTGCGACCTGATCTTTTCCCACCACAGGCACATTATTCTCAACGTTGCACGACGCCACGCAAGCATTGCATCCCGTACATTTGTTCAGATCTATTGCCATAGCCCATTTTACGCCGTCGTATTTATGCTCGTCGGTGATACTGAAAAGTTCGTGTTTTTCCTCATGCAGAAAATGATGATTTTTTTTGTATTGAGGAAGCGTGCCTTCCTGAATAATTTTTCTGATACGATGAAAGTCTTTTACGAATGTATCGTCAAGCGAATGATGTTCCTGTGTGGAAGCCAGAGTATACTTTCCTTCGGATTTGTTAAGTTTTACGCCTGTCTGAATAAAAGGAGAATAGTCCGAATTTTTTGTTATAAATACGAGAGGATTAAAACCAACGCCTTCGCCCACTACGCCTGCGCTCTTTCTTCCGTATCCCGCTTCTATGTGAAGAGTATCGTCGCTCATTCCGGGCTGGACAAATACAGGCAGTTTAAGACTGACTTCATTATAAGAAACTTCGGCCATATCGTTCATTTCAAGATTCATTTTCTTGGCCGTAGCGGGCGATATCGACAAATAATTATCCCAAGTAACTTTGGTTACCGGATGCGGTAATTCCTGAAGCCAACCGTTATTTGCATATTTTCCGTCGCCTACAAAGTAACTTTCGGTTATCAACAAAGTGTATTCACCCGCGGGAACTTTAGTATTCATAAGTTCTTTCAATGAGCCGGGATTGAAGACAAGCTTTTCAGCGCTTTCATTGAATTCGACGAATCCGTCGTGTAAGGAAGCGTACCAAAAAGCTTTGAAATCCGAGGCGGGTTTTATTTTCTCATAAACCTGCGCTCTGCAAGTTTCGGCTATGAAATCGCGATATCTGCCGTCATTGAATTCATCGTCAATACCTTCCGACCATCTTAACAATATAGCTTCTTTCTGGCGCGTATCGAATAAGGGCGCGATAACAGGCTGTTGCAAGCCATAGACGCCGCTGCGCGCATAATCATCGCCCCAGCTCTCGAATGGCGCGCTTTCCGGAAGCACATACCCGCTCAAGTCCGCGGTTTCGCTTTTTGTACTTGTAATTGTAACTACTGTCGGAACGGATTTAAGCGCATCGGCATATCTGAAATCTGCGGGAAGATGAAAAACGGGATTTGTGTCCAAATGAATAACTACGCCTACATTACCGGTACGCATATTATCACATAAAGTCCGGATATCGTTCATTTCCGATAACGGAAGTAGATCAACAAACGAATATTTCGTGTCGTATAATTCGGTATTGCCAAGAATTTCATTCAGCAAGTTAGCAGCCAGGTGCATTTCTACAGGTAAATTGCTACCTGTATATACTATAGATTTGCCCCTGTTTCCGTCCAGGTCTTCGATCAGAAGTTTTATTTTTTCATCTTCCTGAAATTCCTCGAGATCGAATTTTCCGAGAAACGACTCAAAATCCGAAGGAAGTTTTATTTGGCTTCCTTTTTTATAAAGAGCGTTAGCCAAGCCCATTAATAAATTAAATTGTTTTAAAGGACTGACTCTGAGTCTGTAATCCGCCATCATCCCGGTAACGCTCATCCGGCTTTCGGCTATGTACAATCGGTTTAGTTTACCGTTATTAACAATATCCCGTCCTTGAGAAAATCTTCTTGTATTTTCGATGTAATTTCCTTCGTTGCCCAGGAAGTCGCCTTCGACGCTGAATATTACATCGGCTTGCTCCCATCGAATCGCAGGATATTCACTCGAGCCATAGGAAATTTCCCATGCTTTTTGGCGCGTGCTTTCATTGAAGAGCTGATAAGAATAAATTTTTGTTGTGGGATATTTTTTCTTGAATTGCTCCATTACTCTCAAAGTCGAAGGAGATTTAACGTTTCCCGCAAAGAGCGCGATTTCTTTATTCTCATCAGCCGCTTTTTTCAAAGCGTCGACTATTTCCGAATCGACTCTTTTCCAGTCCGACCTTCTCCCTTTAATAACCGGGTAACGGAGTCTTTCCGGATCATATAAATTATAAATCGAAGCCTGACCTTTTGCGCAAAGTTTACCGCGATTGATCGGATGTTCGGGATTGCCGTCGACTTTAATTGGTCTTCCTTCTCGCGTTTTAATCAATACGCCGCATGCGCTGGTGCAACCCGCGCACGTAGAGGCATAGTAATTTGCTTTACCGGGCAAGAGATGTTCGGGCTTTTTGTTATAAGGAATTATTTCGCCTTTATCGCGGTAATCCGTACATGCCGTAGCTCCTATGGCTGCGGTCGCAGAAACCAGCGCCAGAAATTTCCGGCGCGATAGTTTTGATAATTTATCGGGGTCAAAATCTTCCGTTACCCCTTCCATAAATTCGTTCTCTTTTATTTTACGAATCTCTTCGCTGTCGTTATAGTCTTTCAGGCTTTTCCAGAAATCTTTTTTGTTCATAATTGAAACCTTATTTTACTCTTTTTACGGCGTCTTTATGAATGTTTACTTTTATTTTGTCGTTGCTCTTGAATTTCAAAAATCTTTTGGGCAATAGAGCGGCAATGAATCCCGCCAGAGACAAAACGCCGATTGTTTCAAAAAATTTTCTTCTTTTATAAATTTTTTCCATCTCTTCTCCGGCTATCTGTGACAAGCAAAACAATTTTCAGGACCGTTTTTTACGTCCTTCAGATACGGTAAATTTTCATGCGGACTGCGATGGCAATCGAGACACGCAGCCATCGTAAACTGTCTGACCTGAGAAATTTTTTCCATCTGAGCCACGTCGCCATGACAGCTTTCGCATTGAATGCCTTTATTGACATGGACGCTGTGATTGAAATAAGCGTAGTCGGGCACTTTATGAATTCTCTTCCAGGGTATCGGTTTATTTTCTTCGTAATATTTGGCGAGTTTAATTATTTCGGGACTATCCTTGCGGGCGTAAGTATGACAATTCATACAGATGTTGACAGACGGAATTGCTGCTTGCCTTGACTTTTCGACGCCTACGTGACAATATTGACAATCGATAGCCATATCGCCGGCGTGAAGTTTGTGTGAAAAATTAATCGGTTGTTCAGGCTCGTACCCGAGACCGTCCCGTTCCGGACGAGAAACGTAATAGGTAACGATAAAAGTTGAAATAATGACAAATAATGTCAGAGGCAACCGAATTTTAAGAAGATAATCCAAATAATGTTTTTTCATCAATGGCTCTGAATTAAGATTAATAATAAGATATTATGTACAATTATCTGAATTCAAGATTTAAATATACACAACAACGAGAATCTAACAAAAATTCATTAATAGAAAAAATTATTTTTTTCGTTCAACTACAAAATGAACGAGCCCTGAGAGAGAGTCTTTGGCGTCGCAGTCTTCGAACTGCTCGAGACAAGTCAACGCCTTACGCGCATATTCATTGGCTTTTTCTTCGGCGTAACTTATGCCGTCGTGTTTTTTTACAAACTCAATAACTGTATTAACATCCAGGTTTTTCCCTCCGTTTTTAATTAATTTCAAAACGGATTTGGCTTCGTCATTATCTGCTTTACTCAACGCATAAATCAAAGGCAAAGTAAGCTTTCTTTCCCTTATGTCACCGGCCAGAGGTTTGCCTAAAATACTCGATTTGCCAATGAAGTCGAGTATATCGTCACGAATTTGAAAAGCTATGCCGAGGTTTTCGCCGAACTCCCGCATTGCTTTAATTTTGTTAGAGTCGTTCGTGGCGGCCATAGCTCCGATTTCGCAACAAGTAGACAATAACGAAGCGGTTTTATCCGAAATAATCCTGAAATATGTAGCCTCATCGTTATTTAGTTTTCTCGTTTTTCTTATCTGTAACAGTTCGCCTTCCGACATCCTTTTTACGGTATTCGTAATCACTTTGAGGAAGTCGTGGTCTTCATATTCGACGGCTAACATAAGTCCCTTTGCCAGCAGATAATCGCCCATCAGAACTGCAACTTTATTTTTCCATATTGCATTTATCGACGGGAAATTTCGTCTTGTATCGGCATTGTCAACGACGTCGTCGTGCACTAAAGTGGCAGTATGGAGCAATTCAACGAGTCCGGCTCCCCTGTAGCTTCTTTCGGTAATGCCTCCGGATATTTTACTGGAGAGCAAAACAAGCAGAGGGCGAATTTTTTTCCCTTTCTGCTTTAGAATATACTTAGTGACAAGGTCTACAATGCCTACATTCGACTTTAGCGATTTTTTAAAAACGGCATTGAATTCTTTTAACTCTTTATCGACGCTGTGTGTTATATCGGAAAGCGTATGAATGCTCAATTTTTCTTCTGGAATATTTTTGAAACTAAAATACTTATTTCGTATAAGAAAACCAATGGAACAGCCAGAATAATCTGAGATACCGGATCGGTGCCGGGAGTTAAAATTGCGGCAAGTATCAAAATGGCGACAATTGCATGTCTGCGGTAACGTCTCATTATGCCGGGATTAAGTATCCCGATTTTAGTCAGGAAAAAAGAAAGCATCGGGAGTTCAAATACGAGTCCGGCGCCGATAATTACGCTTAAAATAATCGAGAAATATTCGTCGATTGCAAAGTTATTTTCGATAGCTTCCGAGCCGAATTCAGCCGCAAACTTCAACGTCAAAGGCAGCATTACGAAATAAGCAAATACAACTCCCGCCAAAAAACAAAACGTTGTAAAAATAACTATCGAAGTAATATATTTTTTTTCGTTTTCTTTTAAAGCCGGAGCTATGAATTTCCAGAACTGATAGACGACATTCGGAAAGCTAAAAATCAAACCGACGATAATCGCCACCTGAAAATACAAGAACAATTGTCCGAACGGTCTGAGATTCTGAAGTTTTATATGCGATTGACGCGCCGGCAGCAAAAGGATTCCATCGATAATAAAATCGATGAACACCCAGGCTATAATAGCGCCTATTAAAATTCCGATCAAAGAGTAAATGATTCGCCACCTCAATTCTTCGAGGTGTTCAAGAAAAGTCATTTCGACTTCACCGGACTCGTTTTCTTCATTCAGGAGTTTGGTATCGTCTGCCACTTAATCAACCGTTAATTAATTCGGGATAAAGCGGAAATTTCGAGCAAAGTTCTTTCACTTCCGATTTAATATTATTCAGCTCCTCTTCGTTTTCCACGTTTTTAATGGCTCTGTCGATAAACGAAGCAATTATTTTCATTTCGTTTTCTTTCATGCCGCGTGTAGTAACTGCCGGAGTTCCGATTCTAATACCGCTGGTAACGAACGGGCTTTTCGTATCGAAAGGAATCATGTTTTTATTTACCGTCATACCGGCTGCGCCCAAAGCATTCTCGGCTTTTTTACCGCTAATATTTTTATTGGTTAAATCGATAAGCATCAGATGATTGTCCGTACCGCCCGATACAACTTCGTATCCCAGAGCCATCAATTCGGCCGCTAGAGTTTTTGCATTCGATATCACCTGTTTGGCATAGATTTCAAACGAATCCTGAAGAGCTTCGCCGAATGCAACGGCTTTTGCCATAATTACATGCATCAGCGGTCCGCCCTGTATTCCGGGCATTACCATTCCGTCAAAAATTTCGGACATTAATTTAAGCCTGTCGCCTTTGACGGTTTTAATACCCATCGGATTTTCTTTGTCTTTTCCGATTAAGATCACGCCGCCTCTGGGACCTCTCAATGTTTTATGCGTTGTGGATGTAACCACGTCGCAATAAGGCAGAGGATTGTTCAATAAACCCTTGGCGATTAATCCTGCGGGATGCGCCATATCGCACATTAAAAAAGCGCCTACTTTATCGGCAATTTCACGGAATTTACTGTAATCCCAGTCTCGTGAATACGCGCTTGCGCCGGCGACGATAAGTTTCGGTTTTTCTTTTTTTGCTATATCTTCTATTAAATTATAGTCGAGGAGTTTGGTTTCTTTGCTCAATGTATAAGAGACGGCATTGTATATTTGACCCGAAAAATTCACCGGCGAACCGTGAGTAAGATGTCCGCCCTGATCCAGACTCAACCCCAGAATTTTATCGCCGGGATTCAACAGCGCCATAAAGACCGCCATATTTGCCTGAGACCCGCTGTGAGGCTGAACGTTTACGTACTCGGCTCCGAACAATTTTTTCAATCTTTCGCGAGCCAGCTCCTCGGCCATATCAACATACTCGCAGCCGCCGTAATATCTTTTACCCGGATATCCTTCGGCATATTTATTGGTCAATACGGAACCTGTCGCAGCAAGCACGGCAAGACTCACAAAGTTTTCAGAAGCTATTAATTCGAGGTTGTTAACCTGCCTTCCGATTTCAAGATTCAATATCTTTGAAATTTCAGGGTCGTTAGCCAGATAATTAAGCATAATTTTTTCCTGTGATTTTTTTTAACACACAAATATAAAGTTTTCCTTCCGGTTATTCTAACATTAATTTGCGTTGATAAAAAATGATAATTGTCAGTCGGCAAAAAAAAAGCCGTCCCCGATTAAAGAGACGGCAATTAATCTTAATTACATTAAAATCTTACGGCACTTGAATCGACCTGTCGATCCACGAGTAGCAGGCTCCTTCGATTTTAATGGTATCGCCCGATTTAAGTTTTCTGAAGAAATAATCCTCTTTAGTAGGCACCGAATTTTGCAGAGCTTTAACGCGGTCTGCGGCAACCGTAGCGTATTGCCCGCCCAAAGAAGCGGCTTTTCTGTAGGTATCAACTGCAAGTTGATAAACGCATTTAGCCATAAAATCATAATCGCAGGAACGCGCAGCCTGCTCGTACAATTGCGCTTCAATAAGATACGGATAGTCCCACTGCGGATCGATTTTCATGGCTTTCTGAAGATAAGTTCTAGCAACCGAAAGCTGATCCAATCTTTTATAAATCAACGCGAGATTGACGTAATTTTCTTTTCCGTCGGGCTGGAGTTCGATAACTTTTTTGTAAGCGTTAATTGCTTTGTCTGTTTTGTCGAGCTTATCGTAAGCGCTTGCAAGCTGTTTCCAGTAATTGATTACATCCGGCGCTTTTTGAGTAAGAAATTCAAGCGGCTCTACGGCTTTTTCATAATCCTGAGCTCTCAGACAGGTAGAAGCATATTTCCATGCTTTTTCGAGATTTTCCTTGTCGAGGTCCCACGATTTTTTTGTGATCTCAACCAATTCTTCGATATTCTCGGCAATCGATTCCAATTTTTGTATCCATAACGGATTATCCGGCTCGGCTTCGGATAATTTTGAATAGAGATCGAGCGCCTTTAACTTATACCCGTTTTCTTCGTTGGCGCTTTTGATGTAGAGAATTCCGAGTCTGTCCTTATAAAACGCGGGCAATTCGGGATCTTTGGCCAGAGCTTCTTCGTAAACGGGAATAATTTTCTCGGCGGATTCATCTGCCCATACTTCCATAACGTAAGCTTTACGCGCTAAATAATATCCCGCCAAATCGGGTTCATATTGTATCGCTTTGTCGTAGAAGTAAAGAATGGTGTCGGTAAGCGCTTTCTTTTCGTCGTCGGTAGCGTTCGTACTGTCGTGCAAATACCAGAGCGTTTCTTCCATTTTAGGGAATATTTTGTATTTAATGAATTGCGATGGATCCTCATTGATAACTTTCCATCCGTAAGGAGCCGCGCTGACATAATCTTTATTCTTATGATATTCGTAGAATAAAGAAAAGTTAGCCATCAATTGATTTTGGGCATATAATGAAGAAACGCCTAAAAGATAGGTCATCATCAGCAAATATTTTAAGTGTTTCAATTTGTAAATCCCCTAATTTGTTTTCAATTATCTGTCTTGTCTAATAAACCAGAGTTCTCCGATACTCAAACTTACTGAAAATCTATAAATATTTTCGAGCAATAAATTATTATCTTTAGCGCCGCGTCGACCGTACTGGAACGCAAAGTCGAGTCTGTTTGCTATATCCAGCGGTATCGAGAACCCCGTATAAAAAGAAATCTGGTCTATCCCTTTTCCGTTTATTTTATATTGAGATTCTTCATAGCTTAAACCGAAACGGAGCATTACCAGTTCCCAGAAACTGTTCGAGCGGACATCGGATTTCCTGTACTCGAAACCGATACTGTACTTGTTTATGTCCTGCATCACATCGGATTTAAGATTGTTGTGCGTAAAGTCGCTGAAAGACTGGTGCAGATAATCGGCTATGAAACGATAGTCGTCGTCCAAAAGGAACGAGATACCCGCGCCGTAACGAGCCGGAATTTTTTCCGATACGCTTCCCTGCGACGAAGTAACGGTCCCGATTACTGTTGCAGCCTGGTTCACACTGTCGACTTTGACATTTACCGAATTCGAATAAAAAGCGCCAAGCCTCAAATCGCTTATTTTATCGGATCCCAGTAAACCGGATAAATCTTGTGAAATCGCGCCAACCGTCAGGCCGGCAGCAATGTAACTGTACTCGTCCGAAAAGGAGCCGTCTATCAAACCGTCGCTCGAAATAAATTCGATGGAAGTTTTTCTCGAAATTTTTCCGTTATAATAATCGAGCGAAAATCCTAATGTGGCGCCGAACGGCATTTGATATGTTCCGCCAATCATCACTTTGGAAATTCCGCCTTTGCCTTCGTAATCCGTAGTGTATCCTCCTACTATCGAGGAATCGGTTACGACGCTCAGTTTGTAATCGACGTTAGAATACGGCACAATTCCGGCAACAAGACTGACGCCGTATTTTTGATATACGGGAAAGCCGATCATGAAGCCGGGTATGATCAAATCGGAATGATACACCGACGAACTGTTCGAAGAGATGTTGTTGCCGTGGTAAACCACTCCGGTTTCAAAGCGGGTGAACTTGAGCGCCGACCATCCGGCAGGGTTCATCGAACCGAGATAATCGAAATCCTTCAACGCAATTCCGAGTTCGCCTATCGACATCCTCCGGGCATCGTAACTGAAGAACAGATCGCCAATGCCAAACCGAGAATATACCGAGCCTCCGGATGCATGAGATACAAACGGCAGAACTACTATTATTAAAAATCCGATTAATATTTTCTTCATAAAATTATCTGCTTTTTAAGTATGTTATTTTCAATTTAGGACGTATACCTTCGTTCACCGAACGCGCGCCGTATATCCATATTGTTGCCAACGATTCTTTTTCGTCGGCGAGATACAATTCCAGTCCCTGATTTGTGTAAGAAGTATCCGACACCCATTTTTGAACAATCCAGGCAATGTCTCCCTTGAATTTGTCGCCGTCCCTTGACAAAATTGTTGTAATTGTGCTGTCGGAAGTGTAAGATTTTTCTACGCTGTCGGCCAATACTTTTACTATAATCGAATCCGAGGAGGGTACGCCGTCTATAGTTTTTAATTTGTCTATATATAACTCTAATTCCGCTTTGTTAACTATGATATTCTTAGGTAAATCCGCAAGGTCAAAATAGAGAAAACCTCTGTTAAACAATCCGCCTTGTAGAACCATGTCGTTGTCGGAAATTACCGGATCGCCTTTGATCGCATGCACATCCATATAAGGGAGAGCCGATAGAGTATCCGTAACTTCATTTCGCCCGTACATAATTGTCAAAGCAGGCAGGTCGGTATCCGTAAAAAGCTGATATGCGTTAAAACCCACAATCCGTTGGGTATTATTAGTTGGCTTTATTAGAATGCCATAGTTGGGTTCGGCGGCGTTGGAATCCGCGCTATATTTTATCCAATCGAGCACAATTGAAGGGTCTATCTTAAAAGTAATCGACGTATCGTCGACTGTTTTTTCGTATGCAATATCCCGATAATCATATTGAAGAGCGTCGAGACTGTCTGTGTTGAAACCTGCGGTGCTCCAGTAGCTGGTTATGCGATGGACTGTAAAATCGAACGGCAATGATTTATCTCCCAGGTAGTACTTCAATTTGATATAGATTGAAGCCTCGGAAATATTCAGATTGTTGCCCTGCGCGAGAGTGATTACCGAATCCGGCACAGAAAATTCGTATCTCAACAACGCCTGCGCTTCGTACTTGTCGTTCTTGCCTACTAGTAGTTTGCTCGATATTCCCAGTTGCAAATTGCGCTGATAAGTATACGAATTTGTTTTTACATTAGCCGAGTCCGTATTGAAAAGATGAAACGAAAGAGTGGCGTCGTCTTTAATCAAATCGTATCCAACCGAAGTCGGGTCCTGATTGCATGAAATCAACAAGATTCCGATGAGCACGGGAAATATCAGTTTAAATTTTCTAATCAATTATTTTCCTCCGCGAAAGTTTGAGTAATATATTTGTTGATTTCATAAAAATCAGCGGCTACAAAATTGGGCTTTTTGCCGTCATTAATCAAGTTTTCAATCTCACCGTTTTCCTTCTGTTGTGAAATCAGAATCGTTTTAATATTTGCATTAATACCAGCTTCGATATCGCTTGCTCTGTCGCCAATCATAAAAGATTTCGACAAATCAATATCGTGATCCTTAGCAGCTTGTAAAATCATAAACGGAGAAGGTTTCCGACATTTCGATTTTTCCGGCGGGTCAAAATCGGGGTGATAAGGACAATAATATATATCGTCTATTGCTACGCCGTTTTCTTCAAGTAAATCTTTAACTCTTTTATTAACCGCTTCCACGTCTTCAATAGTCATCAGTCCCTTTGCCACTCCGGCTTGATTCGAAATTATGATCAGTTTGAAATCGAATTTCCTTTTTAAATCTTTCAGATTTTCGGCGACGCCGTCGATCAAACGGACAATCTCAGGGTCTCGAATGTAACCTGGGTCGTGATTGATTGTCCCGTCTCTGTCCAGGAATAATGCAGGTCGCATTAATTAATCGGATAACTTTTTGTAAAGTTCAACATATTTTTTGGCGGAATTGAGCCAGCTGTAATCGCCTTTCATGCCAGTTTTCATCAATTCCGTCCATAATTCTTTATTTTCATTGTAAAGTTTGAGAGCTTTTTTGACAGCTCCGACCAACTCCGTAACTGTATATTTTTCGAAAAGGAAACCGTTTCCCGTCTTCGTTTTTTCATCAAACTGAATAATTGTGTCTGCCAAACCGCCGGTTTTGTGCGCTATCGGTACTGTGCCGTATTTAAGGCTATACAATTGATTGAGACCGCACGGTTCGATTTTCGAGGGCATAAGGAACATATCTGAACCCGCTTCTATCAAATGCGCCAGGTCTTCGTCGAATCCGATAAAACACGAAAATTTACCGGGATATTTCGTCGCCATTTCGCTGAAAAATTTCGTGTATTTCTTGTCGCCGGCGCCGAGCAATACCATTTTAATCTTCAGTTTCATCAACTGATTAAATGCCTTCTGCAAAAGATCCATCCCTTTTTCGTCAGTCAAGCGCGATATAACGCCGATAATCGGAACGTCTTCTTCATATTCAAAACCGAAATTTTCCGACAAGGCTTTTTTATTAACTTTCTTATTGTCGAGTTTTTTTACTGAATATTTTTGAGGTATTTTAGTATCTTTTTCCGGGTCCCAGATTAATCTGTCGATACCGTTAATAATACCGAACAAATCCTTGCTTCTCTTTTTGAGATATTTTTGCAAACCTGCGCTGTAGATTTTCGCGGTTGTCAACTCTTTTGCATACGTTTCGCTCACGGTATTAATTTTATCGGCGAATAGAATTCCGCCTTTTAGGAAATTGATTTTTTTATTGTGGAGCAATCCTTTCTCGGTCGCCAATTCATCTGGCAGATCCGTTTTTTCGAAAGACGACAACGGAAATTCGCCCTGTTGGAATATATTGTGAATTGTAAGCAGTGTTTTTGTCGAAGAAAATTGCGGCTCGTCTTTGTAGATTGTTTTCATATAAACTGGCACCAAGCCGCTCTGCCAATCATTGCAATGAATTACGTCTGGCGTCCATCCGAGTTTTAGCATCAATTCAAAAACGGCTTTGGTAAACAAGATAAACCGTTCGTCGTTGTCGGGAAAATCTTCTCCCGTAATCGGATCGGCATAAAGGCTGTGGCGATTGCCGAAATATTCGGGATTATCGAGGAAATAAATTTGTACTCTTGCTTTTGGTCCTACTAAAAAGGAAGATCTCAGCGAAAAAACGACTTCTTTTCCGGCTATATTAACCGGGATATCCTTTAATCTAACCACCTCGTGTATCTTGAATTTACGTTCGTCGATTGCGCCGTATTTGGGCAATATGATTCGAACATCGTGTCCCATTTCCTGTAAACGCTGCGGCAGCGCTGAAGATACGTCTGCCACGCCGCCTGTTTTTACAAACGGAACTGCTTCGGGGGTAACGAAAAGGATTTTAAACTTTGAAGGCATTTTGGTAAGATCCTTTGTTTTTTATTTTCGAAAAATACGAAATTTTATCCCCTTTAACAAAAAATTAGAAATAGACGACTTTATTCTCTATATTAATTTAAACAAAAAATCAGGTGTTTTTTTTGATGAAAATCCTCCTTAAAAATCCCGATCAAATTGTGACGGTTAATACTTCGGGCAGAAACTTCAAACCGGGCAAGTCGATGAACGACCAGGATATTCTTACAAACCACTCAATCTACATCGAGAACGGAATAATCAAAGATATTTTACCAAATTCATCAGCAAATAGAATTAAAGCCGACGAAATTATCGACGCCGAGAATTTATTGGTTTTGCCCGGATTCGTAGAATGTCATACTCACAGCGCTTTTGCGGGTAACCGTTCGAACGAATTCCTTATGCGGCTTTCAGGCAAATCTTACGAAGAGATTGCCGAAGAAGGAGGCGGCATTATATCGACGGTAAATTCGGTCAGGCAGGCTTCTTACGACGAATTGATCCGACTTCTGGCTCCGCGTATTAAAAATTTTATTTCGCAAGGCATTACTACTCTCGAAATCAAAAGCGGCTACGGATTGAGCTATTACGACGAAATTAAACTATTGCAGGTGATAAATTACTACAAAAAAAATTCACAGATCGATATCATTCCCACTTTCCTCGGAGCGCACACTTATCCGCCCGAATATAAAAACGACCACAAGGAATACTTGAAATTAATCGTAGAAGAACTTCTGCCTTATATCCGCAAAAATAATCTGGCGGAATTTACGGATGTTTTTTGCGAAAAGACCGCTTTCAATCCGGAAGAAACCGATTTGATTTTCACGAAAGCAAAAGAACTCGGATTTAAACTCAGACTTCACACAAATCAATTCCACAGTATCGGAGGAATCGAAGTAGCGCTCAAGCATTCGGCGCATTCGGTCGACCATCTGGAAGTAATTAACGACGGAGAAATCGAAAAAATCGCCAATTCCGAATTAACCGCGGTATTATTGCCGGGCGTATCGTTCTTTCTCGATTATAATTACGCCCCCGCCAGAAAATTAATAGATTTAAACGCCACCGTAGCGCTGTCGACCGATTTTAATCCGGGCAGCTCTCATATAGCCGACTTCCATCTTATGATGAGTCTGGCTGCGTTAAAAATGAAGATGACCGCCGGCGAAATAATTTCCGCAACTACAATCAACGCGGCTAAAGCCGTCGGAATGAATAACATTCTCGGCAGTATTGAAATAGGTAAGCAGGCAGACTTTGCCCTGATGAACGCAAAGGATATCTCGGAAATAATCTATAATATCGGAAATAATCTCAACGTAATGACAATTAAAAAAGGGAAAATAATTTACAAACGCGAAACGGAGTAATCATGAAAATAATCGAATGCGTTCCAAATTTCAGCGAAGGCAAAAACAATGAAACTTTCGAAGCAATCAAATCGGCAATCGATTCGATTGACGGAGTAAAATTATTGAATCTCGAGCCCGACGGGGATTATAATCGCGTAGTAGTGACAATGGCCGGCAGCGACGAAGGGATATTGAACGGAGCCGTCAATGCAAGCCTAGCAGCCGCTGAACATATCGACATGAGAAACCATAAAGGCGAACATCCGAGAATCGGAGCCATCGACGTCGTGCCGTTTATTCCGGTCTCCGGAAGCACGATGGAAGAATGCGTGAAAATTTCGGAAAAGTATGCCGAAATAATTTCCGGTAAATTAAACGTGCCGGTCTATTTATATGAAAATTCGGCTCGCAAACCCGAAAGACAAAATCTTGCAAATATCCGGAAAGGAGAATACGAAGGACTTGAAGAAAAATTAAAAGATCCCGAATGGCAGCCCGACTACGGACCGGCGGTATTTAATCCCAAATTGGGAGCAATTGTAACGGGAGCGCGTTTCTTTCTTATTGCATATAACGTCAATATCGATTCGGCGGATTTGTCGTACGCAAAAAAAATTGCGGAAATTTTGAGAGAAAGCGGTTACCCTAAACGCGACGAAAACGGCAATGTAATTAAAAAAGACGGTAAGACCGTCAGAGTTCCGGGCAGATTAAAATCCGTTAAAGGAATGGGAGTAGCTCTCGAAAAATTTAATCTGACGCAGGTCTCCATGAATCTGACAAACTATAACATCACGCCGATTCACGTTGCCTTCGAAGAAGTTAAAAAGGAAGCCGCTCGTTTGGGCGTCAAGGTAAAAGGGAGCGAGATTGTCGGTCTCGTGCCTAAAGAAGCGCTTTTAATGGCGGGCAGATTTTATACCGACAACAGAATCGAAAACGAAAAGGAATTAATTAACGCGGCAATCGAAAATCTCGGTTTGGATTCTTTAGCTCCATTCAAACCCGAAGAAAAAATCATCGAATACATGATATAATAAAAAAAAGGATTTAATATGGATATCAAAAAAACCGTAGAACAATATCTTAACGAAATTTCGTCGTCGTCCCCTACCCCCGGCGGCGGCAATGTATCGGCATTCTGCGGAGCTTTGGCTTCGAGTCTCGGCATTATGGTATGCAATTTGACCATCGGCAAAAAAAAATACGATGATGTACAAGAGGAAATCGAAGAGGCAAAAGAGAAGCTCCTGACTTACCAGAAAAACTTTTTGATACTCGCCGAAAAAGATAACGAAGCGTTTAACCGTGTTATGAACGCTTTCAAACTACCCAAAGAAAACGAAGAGCAGGCAGAAACGCGTAAGAAAGCGATTCAAGACGCTACTCTCGAAGCGGCGGCAATTCCTATGGAAGTATTGAAAAACTGTTCGGCGGTTTTTATTCACATCAAGACTGCAGCCGAAAAAGGCAACAAGAATTCGATATCCGACGCCGGAGTGGCGGCAACGTTAATTGGCGCCGCGGCTAACGGAGCTTATTTGAATATATTGATCAACGTAAGTTCGCTCGAGAATAAAACCATAGCGCGCGAAATATTGAAAAGCGCCGACGCATTGATCGACGATATCGATCATAACGTTAAATTGATTACAAAAATTATAAAAGACTCGCTTTCTCAATGAAAAAAATATCTCTTCTCGCTTTTCTTTTTTTGTTAAACTTCACATGCCCGGCTCAGAATGTTCTGCCGGGCATTGATGTATTGATCAAATATGATTTTGCGCAATTATCCGGTAAAAACGTGGGACTGATTACTAATCAGACCGGGGTCAACAAAGATTTAATTTCCACTGTGGATATTTTCCTGAATAGCGAAAAGATTAATCTGGTTGCCGTTTTTACACCCGAGCACGGATTACGCGGCAGCAAAAGCGCCGGAGAACCGATCGATTCGGAACGACACAAAAAAATTAAGGTTTATTCTCTCTACGGCGAGACAAAAAAACCCACGAGCGAAATGTTGAAAGGCATCGACGCGCTTGTATACGATATTCAGGATGTCGGTTTGCGTTCGTATACATACATTTCGACGCTCGGATTGGCAATGGAAGCCGCTGCCGAAAACAATAAGGAGTTCGTTATACTCGACCGCCCCAATCCTTTCAACGGCATTAAAACGGAAGGAGCGCCGCTGGACACTCTCTTCAAATCTTTTGTCGGTTATTTCCCGGTACCTTATATCTACGGTCTAACGCCCGGCGAACTGGCGCGTTTTATTAACGGAGAAATCTTAAAGCAGAAAGGGAAAGAATGTAATCTGAAGGTAATTCCGATGGAAGACTGGAACCGGCAAATGAGTTTTGAAGATACGGGATTGCTGTGGACGCCTACGTCCAATCACGTGCCCGATTCGGAAACGCCCTATTATATGGCAGCAACGGGAATACTCGGCGAACTGAACGTAGTTTCTATCGGAGTGGGATACACGCTGCCCTTCAGAACAATAGCCGCCGAATGGATTGACCCCGACCTGCTTGCCGCAAGAATGAACGCTCTCAATTTACGCGGAGTTAAATTTCGTCCTATTACATACAAACCGTACTACGGCAAATGGAAAGATACCGTTCTCAACGGCGTGCAAATTTATATTACAGACAAAGACGCCGCTGAATTATTAACAATACAATTCTATTTTATGGAAGTTCACAATGAACTTTATCCCGGGAAAAAACTTTTTTCTCTCGCCGATTCTTCGCGAATAAAAATGTTCGACCTGGTGACGGGTACGGACAAAATAAGAAAAGCATTTACAAAAAATTACAAAGTAAACGACATAAAAGAATTACTAAACGAAGGGCTCGATAAATACAAAAAGAATATACGGAAATACCTTATCTACAAATAATTATTTACAATACAAATTCACGTCGCCCACAGGCCAGCGAGCTCTCAAATTCAATGTGTCGGGATAGTAATAGAACTTTTCGGCAAATTTATACGGTTTAACGCTGCCGTATGAATAACTACCGTTTCCGTCCTTATCGATAAAATGCCAAATTATGTATTTACCCGGCAACACTTTATTAATAGCGAACTTGTTTGCATCCGTTTTTTCCAGATAATTTTTCCCCGTGTCGATATTTTTAATAACAACATATATATTCGAAGTATCGGAATTGCAAATTACATTGCCGGATACTGCGGAAAATTCAAGGTCGCTTGCAGTCGTAAAATTTACCGTCAGAACAGAATCGACTTTGTTGCCGGCAATGTCGGTTATTTTACCGAGATCGATTTTCATTTCATATTCCGTCGCCTGACGAAGCCTCGATTTTACGATTATGTTAAAAGCCGCATCGTCCGTCTTTTCAATTCTGTAAGAAAAGATATTCCCCTTTTTATCGGAGAGTATCACGAAACTGTCGGGTAAATAAAATCCTTCGTCGAATTTGCATTTTATTACGGGATTCTCATAATCGATTTTATTTTCGGGATAAACTCCTTCAATGCCGATAAATACGGGAGCGGAAGTATCGGCTTTTACAACAGGGGTTATCGGAATAATATCGTAGCTCGTCAGATTGCCTTTCAAATCGGGTATATTTTCCGCTACAAGAAAAATCCTGCCGCTTTCAGGTAAAGTGTCCTGCAACGAAATATAGAATTGATTCTTCTTGCCTCTTCCCTTGTAAAAGAAGCGGGAATAATATTTTTTATTCGTCAGCGAATCGACCAGATAGAAATTACCGGAACCAATATTTGCGCTGTCGACTGCTTCGTTAAATTCGATCAAATACTTGTAACTGTCAATCGCATTGGCATTCGATAATTTGGGAGGTATTGTGTCGCCCCGGGTTAACATAAAATCGAGGTCGTTAATTTCCGTATTCCCGTCGCTTAAGATCACTCTTTTGTATTGAACGCCGTAATAATCGTCGCTAATCTGATATTTCAGGTCGTTCAGTTTATCTTTAAGCGCGATTATTTTATATTCTCCGTTCCCGAGACCGAGCAGAGTGTATCGCCCGTTCTTTCCCACCTGGGAAATATAATCGGGTTTTTCAGCGGATATGTCGACCGTATCAGACGCGTCTTTGTAAGCCAGGATCATTACTCCCGAGGGGTCGTCGTCGTAAACTTTTCCGGCTACTTTTCCTATGTCGATCGTATTGCCCGTTGAAAAAGCAAAAGTAAACGGTTCGAGCATTTTATTCCCTTTATTGTAATCCTCCACCTCGGCGCCGATTGTAATTGTATAAGTTGTATTCCTCTTAAGCGTATCTCTAAGTTCGAGGCGTAAAGTTTTGCCGCTCCAGTCGTATTTAAAAGGATATTTCAAAGGCGGCGAAACAAAAATCGCGTTTCGTACGGAATTTTTATTAATATATTCGCTGAAAGTAATCTCAATAGCATTGTCATTAAAATTTGTAGCGCCGGCAGGGGGATACACTTCAACAACAGAAGGAGGCATTGTATCTTCCGGTCCGCCGCCCGGCGGCAGTTGATTTGCGCAACTTTGCAATATCATCAACGTTATCAGTAATATTAATTGTTTTGACTTCTTCGCCATCGTCTGTATTCCAGTACGTTCTGTTCGTGCTCTCTTTGTGTGGAAGCAAATTTATGCCCGCCGTTGCCGTCGGCGACAAAATAATAAAAATTATGTTTCTCTGGGTAAAGAGCGGCCATTATAGCGTCTTTTCCCGGATTATTGATAGGTCCGGGCGGCAATCCCGGATGTTTATATGTGTTATATTCAGATTCAATTTCCAGATCTTTATAATAAACTTTTTTATTCCTTCTGTGACGGATCAAAAATTGAACGGTAGGATCGGCTTGCAGCAGCATACCCCTTTTCAAACGATTATGATATACGCCCGAAATAGTTTTGAATTCCGAGAAATCGTTCGATTCAGCGTCGATAATCGAAGCGAGCGTAAGAATTTCGTGTTTGTTCATTCCCAATTCTTTCATTCGCTTTTGAATTTCGGGATTGTCGAAAACCGAATCCATTTCCGATTTTAATTTTCTCAATACGGTTTCGGCGTCGCTGTCGGGATAGAAATAGTAAGTCTCCGGCAGAAGGTAACCCTGAAGTGATTCGACCTCGTCTCCGAGACCGAGCGAGCTGAGGAACGACCTGCTTTTGCTAAGTTCCATAACCTTCGCAGAATCGACGCCCAGTTCTCTTTTCAAAAGCGACGCCAGATCTTTCAACCAAATTCCTTCCGGAATTGTAATCTTCACCTGTTCTACCGGACTGCCGTTAATAAAAAGCTCAATCAAGTCGAGATAGCTTAGTCCGTTTGGAATTTTATATTTACCCGCTTTGATTTTTTTGTCCGCCCCGTAGATAAAAGCCGCCGCTTTGATGTTGAATTTTCCTTTTATCACACCTTTCGAATAGAGAGAATCGACAACCTCGTTGAGAGTGGCGCCTCTGGGAATTACCAATTCAACAGGTTCATCCGAATCGAAGTAATTTGGCGAGAAGAATGTAAACACAAGTACGGAAAGCACAAATGCAAATACTCCCGCAATAAGATATAATTCGTTGTTCGAAAAGTATTTCTTCAAATTTATTTTTTGCATTACTCCGCGCTCGAATATTCTTTAAAGAAAGGATTTTCCTTTAAGCCCGGATAGGCATTAAAGTCAAAATTAAAACTGTAACCGCCTTCGTAAAGTTTCATCCCTCTGTATGCAATCATAGCGGCGTTATCGCCGCAAAACTCCAACGCCGGGACAACAAATTTTTTATTGTGTCTTTTTGCCGTTTCTGCCAATTTATTCCTCAAAAATTTGTTTGCTGCGACGCCTCCGACCAGTGAAAGCGACTTAGGATTAAATTCGCCCAAAGCAAGTTCCGTTTTTTCTACAAGAGCTCTTACGGCTGCCTTCTGAAACGAAGCCGCGAGCATCGGGATATCTTTCTCCGGAGCTTTCCCCACCCCGCCGTATTCTTTTTCGAGAAATCTCAGCACAGCGGTTTTCAAGCCGCTGAAAGAAAAATCGTACTTGTTTTTACAGCGCGACACGGGAAAGTCGATTAATTCCCCGTTATAAATTTCAGCATTCTTTTGAATCAACGGTCCCCCCGGATAACCTAAACCGAGCATTTTCGATACTTTGTCGAACGCTTCGCCGGCTGCGTCGTCGACCGTCGTTCCGAGTTTTATTATCTCGAAATCACTTTGTACCAGCAACAATAGAGTATGCCCGCCCGAAACTACAAGACAGAGATAAGGGAAATCGGGTTTTTCTTCCATAAGGAATCCCGAAAAAATGTGACCTTCGATATGATTGACAGGAATAAACGTTTTGCCGAGAGAATATGCCAGTCCTTTCCCGAAATTCAGCCCGACCAACAGGGCTCCGATCAAGCCCGGTCCGGCGGTAGCCGCAATAACATCCATATCTTCGAGCTTAAAGCCTGTTTTATCGAGAGCTTTTTTAATCAATGGCATAATAATCTGCAAATGCGCGCGGCTCGAGAGTTCGGGCACCACTCCGCCGTAATCGGTATGAAAATCTTGCGACGATATTAAATTAGCCTTTAATTTCCCGTCGGTTATAACTGCAACTGAGGTTTCGTCGCACGATGTTTCAATACCCAATACATTCATTTCGATACCGTATTTGGCATAAAGACACTCTTTGTAATATACCAGGCGACCGTCGGATTTTCCTGCAGGCGTCTGATCGAATAATTATACCAGTGTTTACCGAACGGCACGTAAATTCTTATGGCGTCGCCGTTTGAGTTGATCCTGTCTCTCAATTTTTCTTTAACTCCGTAGAGCATCTGAAATTCGTATTTGTCTTTGCCGAGTTTTTTCTCTTTAATCATCTCATAAGCTTTATTTACCAGGAAATCGTCGTGAGTGGCAATTCCAACGTAGTTTCCGTTGTCGAGCAGGTACTCGAGTATTCTCAAAAAGTTTTTACGGATTTCCTCTTTCCCTTTGTAAGCGATTTCTTCCGGTTCGATATAAATTCCTTTGCAAAGCCTGTAATTGGCGTCTTTCATTTCGGGATGTTTAATGTCGTCCATCGTCCTTTTAAGATAAGCCTGAATAACGATGCCGACATTTGAATATTTTTCTTTTAATTTTCTGTAAACATAAAATGTGTCGTCGGTGGTGGAAGAATCTTCCATATCGATTCTTACAAAATTATTATAAAGTTTGGCTCTCTCGGCTAGTTCGGCAATTTGTTCGTAACAAAATTCCCTGTCGATATTAAGTCCCATTTGAGTTGGTTTAACTGAAATATTCGATTTCAATTTGTGTTTTTCGATGGCGTCCAGAACTTCAAGATATTCTTTTTTTGCCTGAACGGATTCATCTTTGTTTGTAACCGATTCACCGAGAACATCCATGGTTGCAATAATCCCTTTGGAGTTGAGTTCTTTGACAACTCTCACTCCGTCCACTAAAGATTCGCCGGCGATATAGCGGTTTGCAAATTTGCGCACTACCGCTTTTGGCAGCAGCTTCACAAATTCTACAATTGCACGATTGATGGGATTCACTTTTTCACCTTTATGATTGTGTCATTGAAATCAAATTAAGTACAAAATCCAATTTTTTATGCAATTCTTCAATTGTCGAGTTGTTCTCGATCACAAAATCGGCTCTCTTTTTCTTCAGCTCGTCTTTCATTTGATTTTCCATTCGTCTGAGCGCGTCTTCTTTCGACAGTCCTCTTTTCATCGCTCTTTCGATACGCAATTTTTCGTGCGAATAAATCAGAATTACAAAGTCGAACAGATCCTCCATACCGGCTTCATACAAAATCGCCGACTCCACGAATACAATATCATGCTTCTTGAAATATTTTTCAGCTAAATTCAAAGTCGCTTCGATTGTAGGCGGATGTACAATCGAATTAACCTTTGACAACAATTCGCTCGAGTTGAAAATTTTTTCCGCCAGAAGTCCCGTATTTAACTCACCCTTAATATAGATGTCGTCGCCGAAGAGTCGGACTAATTTTTTTTTGACAGACGGATCGTTTTTCATTAAATCTTTGGCGAGAGCGTCGGAGAGAATAACCGGATAACCTTTCGATTCAATATATTTGCCGGCTACCGACTTGCCGGCGCCGAGTCCCCCGGTTATGCCAATCAATAATTTTTCTTTCACAAAAATTCCGGTAATAACTGAAACAATAAAGGCTGCCTTATAATCTTACGAATGAGATTATAAAGCAGCCGTAAAATCTATTTCGCGTATGCTATTTTCCTAACCTCTCTTATGACAGTAACTTTTATCTGCCCGGGATATTCCATTTCGTCCTGAATTTTCTGGGCAATTTCGTAGGAAAGTCTGTCGGCGAGAGTATCGTCGACGTGGTCAGGTTCAACAACCACTCTTACTTCCCTGCCCGCCTGAATAGCATAAGTTTTGGCAACGCCTTCGAACGATTTTGCGAGGGCTTCGAGGTTTTCAAGACGTTTGACGTAGCTTTCGAGAGGTTCACGTCGCGCGCCGGGACGAGCGCCGCTAATTGCATCGGCTGCTTGCACCAACGCCGCTATCGGGTGTTCCATTTCAATATCCTCATGGTGACTGCCGACGGCATTTACAACTATCGGGTGTTCCCGGTATTTTTTGGTAAGTTCGTAACCGAGAAGAGCATGAGGACCTTCGACGTCGCGGTCGATTGTTTTACCGATATCGTGAAGCAATCCGGCGCGTTTTGCCAGATTTACGTCGAAACCGAGTTCGGCAGCCATTATGCCCGTCAAATAAGCCACTTCGACACTGTGCTGCAGCAAGTTCTGACCGTAACTCGAACGATATTTCATTTTGCCGACGTGCTTAACGAGCTCGGGGTGCAAACCGTGAAGACCGAGTTGAATAAGCGTATTTTCGCCTTCTTTCTGGATTTCCTCGTCGAGTTCCTGCTCGACTTTGGCGACCACTTCTTCAATACGAGCAGGATGAATTCTGCCGTCTGCAATCAGGCGTTCAAGGGCAATGCGAGCCACTTCGCGTCTAAATTGGTCGAACGCCGACAAGATTACAGCTTCCGGAGTATCGTCGACAATCACATCGACTCCGGTAGCCGCTTCGAAGGCGCGAATATTTCGTCCTTCGCGACCGATAATGCGTCCCTTCATTTCGTCGTTCTGAATTTGAACGACCGAGACCGTCGATTCGACCGAGTGGTCGACGGCAGTCCTTTGAATAGCCTGAATAACAATTTTTTGAGCTTCCTTTTTGGCTTCTACTTTTGCATGGTCTCTAATTTCTTTAATCATCTGAGCCGCGTCGGCTTTGGCTTTGTTTAGCATATTTTCCATCAGCATTTTTTTAGCCTCTTCCGACGTGAGACCCGCAATTTTTTCGAGTCTGGAATTCTGCTCGACCAATAAACGCGAAAGCTCTTCCTGTTTCTTTTCGATTTCTTCTTTTTGAAGCTGAAGTTGTTTTTCTAAATCCTTTAAAGCCTTTTCTCTTTGATTAACGACGTCATATTTTTTTTCGAGATTATCTTCCCGGGATTCGAGTTGTTTTTCGTAATTCTGAAGTTTTTGTCTTTTTGAATTTACTTCGTTGTCGAACTCTTGTTTCTTTTTCAACCACTCGTCTTTGACCTCGAGAAGTTTTTCTCTTTTTATATGCTTGGCTTCTTTTTCAGCTTCTTCGACGATTTTTTGAGCTTTTTCTTTAGCAAGTGCAATATTGTTCTTGCCGATTTTTGAATTAATGAACCAACCGAGCAAGAAAGCCGCCACAAAAACTATTGCACCAATTAACACCATGTACAACTCCAATTGCATAATACCTCCATAAATAAGAATATAATAGCCCGCAGGAGCCGGCGTTGCTTTATAGGAAAAGAACCCTTTCCTAAGCAATGCGGGAAATTGCCCGACGCTTTTTACTTCCACTGTCCCGTCCGAAGACGAGATCCCGATCGAAACCGGGCGAGGCCTGTAATACACGCCGTGAGTCAATAACCCTTTTAGTTATTATTTGTTAGTTCTTTTTTATAAATCCACCGGCTCTGCGGAAAACCTTGGATTATGATGGTGAGGATATAAAATTGGACTCGTCTAAAAGAAGCTTTATTTTCTTTATCTTATCGGTAGCCTGGATACTGAATTCCCGGTATTTATTCCTTTCAACGAATAAATCGTAAGCGATATTTAACGCTGCTATTATTGCTATCGTATCCTTAGGTTGATCGGGCAGTTCTTCCTGTGTTTCTTCCATCATTCTGTTGACATACTCTGCCAGCTCAGCTGCTACTTCCTGATTTTCTACTAATAGAGAATATTCTTTATCAAATATTTTTACTTTAAGCTTCTTTTTTTCGGCCATTTTATATCGTTTCCATCATCATACATTATTTTTAAGAACGCAAATGATAGTCAATCCTTTCTATCAATTCGCTTATTTTATTTTTTAATGCTTCCCTTTCCTCCTTGTTTCCACTTACAATTAATTGAGATTCGTTTTCTGAAATTTTACTCAACTTGCTTTCAATATCGGAAATTTTTTTCTTTAATTCACTATTTTCTCTTTCGAGCAGATTTATTTTTTCGTTTAACAACTTATTGGCTTCTACGAGTTCCTGACCTTTTTGCAAAAAATAGTAAATTTCTTTTTCGAGCGATCCGAGCTCTTCAAGGAACAAATCGTATTTGTTTAATTCGGGCATCAACTGCCTCTTAATTTGGCATTAAATTTTTCTTCGACTGCTTTTATGGCTCGTCGAAACTCTTTGTCTACTTCTTCTTCGGTCAATGTCCTGCTTTTATCGTAATATTCGAGTCTGAAAGCAAGACTCTTTTTGTCCATACCTAAACTTTCACTTTGAAAAATATCAAATAACTTAATATGATGCAACAAGTTACTGCTTGCATTCCTTATAACTTTAATTACTTCGCCCGCTTCAATTTCTTTGTCGAGAACGAATGCAAAATCTCTGTATACTTTTGGGAACTTGAGCAATTCCTTAAATTCCGGCGCTCCGCGTTGAATCGACTTAATTTTGTCGAGGTAGAAAACCGAAGCATACACATCCTGCTCAATTTCGAAAGGTTTCAATAGATCGTCTTTCAATTTACCGCCCAGGGCAATCACTTGGCCGTCAAGAAGGATTTCCATTCCATATTCGAATTTATCCGAATCGAGGCGTTTGACGTCAAATTCGGCGCCCGGTAGAAATTTATTCAGAAATGCGGCAGTAAAACCTTTGAGGTCGTAGAAATCGAATTTTCTCTCTTTTTCGTACCACTCGTCTTCTATAGCGTTTCCCGTCAGTCCGAGGATCAAATGCTCGCTCTCCCGGAAATCCTCGAAAGAGTTAATTACATCGTTGATTTTTTCGAACACTTTCCCGATTTCAAAAAGTTGCAGATTTTTTTCGTTAACTTTGATGTTATTCGAAATTGCCTGCAGCATGCCGGGAATCAACGAAGGTCTCAAATGAGACATCTCGGCGCTCTGAGGATTCAACACGCCGAGCGGATTGCCGTATTCTTTTGCTAGTTCCTCCCTGAGGAGGGAATTTGTCAGTATTTCATAGAAACCGAGGGCATTTAAAAGATTCCGAACCGTGTCGTTGCTTTCGGACTGATCTACTTTTTCTTCGAGCGTAACGGATATTTTTTCGACTTCGGGTATTTTATCGTAACCGTAAATTCTGGCTACTTCTTCGATCAAATCGATTTCCCTTTCGATGTCGTGTCTGTATGAGGGAACTTCAAGCTTCAGAGATTCAGCCGATTCGCTCAATCCGAAACCGAGGTTTATAAATATTTTTTTGACCGTTTCTTTATCGACGTCGTAACCGAGTATTCTTTTTATCCTTTCGTACCGTAATTCCACGTTTTTAGTCGGGAAAGGTTTTGGATAGGCGTCGATTTCGGATTTGCAGGCATTACCTCCCGCCGTCATTGCAATCAACTGAGCCGCGCGCCTTGCAGCCCAAACGGCGATGTTATAGTCGGCTCCGCGTTCAAAGCGATACGAAGCGTCTGTTTGGAGTCCGAGTCTTTTTGCCGTTTTTCTTACAGAAGAAGGATTAAAGAAAGCGCTTTCGATCAAAATATTTTTCGTTTCCGGAGTCACTTCGGAATTTTCGCCGCCCATAACGCCGGCAATTGCAACGGGTCTTTCCGCATCGCAAATCATCAAATCCGCTTCCGAAAGTATTCTCTCTTTAGAATCGAGCGTTACAAATTTTTCGCCTTCGTGAGCTTTTTTAACCACAATTTTTTTACCTGCCAATTTATCGAGATCGAACGCATGGAGCGGCTGCCCTACTTCGTACAAAACAAAATTCGTTACGTCCACTACGTTATTGATCGGACGCAGACCGATACTTTCGATTCTTTTTTTCAACCAATCCGGCGATTCTTTTACTTCAACATTCAAAACAACTTTGGCAACGTAGCGCGGGCAATTTTCAGGATCAATAATTTCCACAGAAGCATATTTAGCGGACTCTTCGCCGGTTTCATCCAATTTGATTTCGGGTAATTTTAATTTCTTGTCGAAGAGAGCCGCTAAATCCCTGGCAATTCCGATATGACTAAGGGCGTCTGCTCTGTTGGGAGTAATTGCAATATCTAAAACAACATCGTCCAGATTCATAACTTTCGAAAACGGCGTACCCGGTTCGAGGGAGGAATCGAGCGCCATTATGCCTTCGTGATTGTCGCTAATTTCGAGCTCTTTTTCAGAACAGATCATTCCCTCGGAAACTTCGCCGCGCAATTTCACTTTCTCGATCTTCAATCCGTTTGAAGGGATGACTGCGCCGATTTTTGCCAACGGCACTTTTTGTCCTTCGGCAACGTTGGGAGCTCCGCAAACTACGCTGTAATCGCGGCTGCCGTCGTTTACTATACAAAGAGATAGCTTGTCGGCATTCGGATGTTTTTTCTTCTCCTTAACATAACCGACGACAATATTTTCATAAATTTTAGCCTGATCGATTACCTCTTCTATTTCCAGTCCTGCAAAAGTAAGTTTATCGACAATCTGTTCAACTGTAATGTCTTCGAGATCAATATAAACTTTAAGCCAGTTTAGAGAAACTTTCATTTAATCACCCTGATTAGAATTGATTTAAAAAGCGTAAATCGCTGTCGAATAAAATTCTAATATCGTCGATGCCGTATTTTCTCATGGCGGTTCTTTCGATCCCCATGCCGAAAGCATAGCCGACGTATTCTTCAGGATCGATGCCTACATTTTTCAAAACATTCGGGTCGACCATTCCGCAGCCGAGAACTTCGAGCCATCTGCCTTCTTTTCCTTTCGGCTGCCACCAAACATCCATTTCCGCGCTCGGTTCCGTAAACGGGAAGAAGCTGGTTCTGAATCTGTATTTAACGTCGTGTCCGAAATACTGTTTAATGAACGAAACGAGGGTGCCTTTCAATTCGGCAAACGTAACGTCTTTATCGACATAGAGACCTTCGACCTGATGAAACAGACAATAGCTTTTGGCGCTTATCGCCTCGTTTCGGAATACTTTACCCGGCATAATCGCCCTAATCGGCGGTTTCTTTTGACTCATCAATCGGATTTGAACAGGGGATGTATGAGTTCTCAAGAGAAATTTATCGTTGATAAAAAACGTGTCCTGCATATCGCGCGCTGGATGGTCTTCGGGAAAATTGAGCGCTTCGAAATTATTGTAGTCCGATTCGACTTCGGGTCCTTCGTAGACAGAAAAACCGAGCCCTTTAAAAATCGATTTGATCTCGTCGAGAGTTTGGGTAATCAAATGCTTGCTGCCGATTTGTCTTACCCTGCCGGGCAGCGTAATATCGACGAAACTTTCGGATTTCTTTTTTTGAGCTTCGAGTTTTTCTTTCAGTTCTTCGAAAACGGACTGCGAATAGATTTTAAATTCGTTGAGAATTTTTCCGACTTTTCTTTTTTCATCCGTCGAAAGTTTTTTGAATTCCTCGAAGAAATTCTGGATAATGCCTTTGCGGCTGAGAAATTTAAGGCGCAGTTCTTCGAGGGATTTGAGGTCGTGGACATTTGAGACGTGCGAGTCGAATTCTTTTCTGGCTTCAGTAATTTTGTCGATCATAGCCTTACCTGAGAATTTAAAAAAATTCCCTTCCGTACAGTCAATGCCCCGATACGGAAGGGATGGTAAAATTAATTAATCGCGAATTTAACTATTTCCGAAAAAGCCTGCGGATTTTCCACAGCCAGATTAGCTAATACTTTGCGATTGATAAGAATTCCTTTTTTGTTCAAAGCATCTATAAGTCGCGAATAAGTAGTACCGTTTTGACGAGCAGCGGCATTAATACGAACTATCCAGAGCGAACGGAATTCTCTCTTTTTGGCTTTACGATCTCTGTAAGCGTACTGCAGACCTTTTTCTACATGGTGCTTGGCGACAGTATAAACTTTACTGCGCGCGCCCCAGTAACCTTTGGCCAACTTAAGAATCTTCTTACGTCTTTGTTTCGACGCAACGTGATTTACTGAGCGTGGCATTTCTTTTCCTCTCCTATTGTTGTATCAAAACTTTAATTCGTTTTGAATCGGCTTTCGAAACCAAAGTCGATTTACGCAAATTTCTTTTTCTTTTTCTCGACTTTGAAGTCAGAATGTGAGACTTATAAGCTTTGTTGCGTTTGATTTTACCGCTTCCTGTAACTCTGAAAGTTTTAGCGGCGCCTCGATTACTTTTCATTTTTGGCATCTTGTCACCTTATCTATTTTTTCTTTTTCCCTTTTTGCGGTGCTAATATGGCATGCATCGCTCTGCCTTCAAACTTGGGTTCCTGCTCTACTTTTGCCACGTCGGACAATTTATCGAGAAATTTTCTGAGCAGTTCTTCGCCAATTTCGGTATATGCTAATTCTCTGCCTTTAAAAATTACGGAAACTTTTACTTTGTTGCCGTCTTCAATAAATTTTGCAGCGTGCCGGGCCTTAAATTCAAAATCGTGCGTATCGGTATTCGGGTGTAAACGAATTTCCTTTAATACGGTAACCTGTTGTTTTTTCTTTTGCATTTTTTCGCGTTTTTGCTGCTCGTAGGCAAATTTACCGTAATCGATTATTTTGCACACCGGCGGTTTTGCCTGCGGCGCTATTTCGACCAAATCCATTCCAGCTTCACGAGCTCTGTTTAATGCTTCTTTGACGGAAACAATTCCGACCTGTTCACCTTTTTCATCGATTAAACGAATTTCGGGCGCTCTGATTTCTTCATTCACCCGGTGTTTTACTTGTGCGATATACTACCTCTTTAATTGTGATTAATTCTGTTTACTATTTCGTTTTGTAATTGCTCGATAAATTCTTCAATTGATTGAGAACCCTGGTCGCCGATTTTATGACGTCTTACGGAAATCGAACCGCTTTCTTTTTCTTTTTCTCCTACGATAACCATATAAGGAACTTTATTGGTTTCCCAATCGCGTATTTTATAACCGATTTTTTCGTTTCTTTCGTCGAGATGCGATATGATACCGGCATCCAGTAATTTTTTATGCACTTCGGCGGCATAGTCGAGATAATTCTGCGAAACCGGAATGATTGCAACCTGAACCGGCGCAAGCCATGTTGGGAATGCGCCCGCATAATGCTCTATCAGAATTCCCATGAATCTTTCGATAGAACCGAGCAGCGCTCTGTGAACCATAAAAGGTCTGTGTTCTTTTCCGTCTTCGCCGATATAACTCATTTCAAAACGTTCCGGCAAATTAAAATCGAACTGGACAGTACTCAATTGCCATTCGCGATTCAGAGCGTCTTTAATTTTAATGTCGATTTTCGGACCGTAAAAAGCTCCGCCGCCTTCGTCTACTTCGTAATCGAGACTTTCTTTTTCGAGAGCATGTTTAAGCGAATTGGAAGCCTTTTCCCAGATTGTATCGTCCCCGATAGCGTCTTCCGGTTTTGTAGAAACATAAAATTTGAGGTCTTCGAATCCGAACGATCGGAGCATGTAAATCGAGAATCTAACTACTTCAATAATTTCGTCTTCTATCTGTTCCTGAGTGCAGAAGATATGCGCGTCGTCCTGAGTAAATCCGCGCACTCTCAATAATCCGTGCAATACGCCGCTTTTTTCGTATCGATAAACCGTACCGAGTTCCGCCCATCTGAGCGGCAAATCTCTGTAGGAACGGAGTTTCGATTTATAAATCATTATATGAAACGGGCAGTTCATCGGTTTAACATAATAATCCTGCTCGTCAATGCTCATTGGCGCATACATATTCTCTTTGTAGAAAGAAAGGTGACCGCTCGTTTCCCATAGCCAGCCCTTGCCCATGTGCGGCGTATACAATAAATCGTATCCGTTTTTAATATGTTCGGCGCGCCAGAAAGTTTCGATTGTATTTCTTATTCGGGCGCCTTTCGGATGCCAATAAATTAATCCTGCGCCTGCTTCTTCGTGAATGCTGAACAAATCTAATTGCTTGCCCAGTTTTCTGTGGTCTCTCTTTCTGGCTTCTTCGAGCAAAGTAAGATGCTCTTCGAGCATTTTCTTTTTCGGAAAGGAAACGCCGTAAATTCTCTGAAGTTGTTTGTTGTTTTCGTCCCCTCGCCAATATGAGCCCGATACGTTAAGAAGCTTAATGTATTTAATTTTTCCGGTGCTCGGCAAATGCGGTCCCGTGCACAAGTCCACGAAATCGCCTTCTTCATAAATACTGATGATATCCTTCGAATCGTCGAGTTCGCTCAAAATTTCGAGTTTATAGTTGTCGCCTTTTTTCTTAAAGAATTCAACAGCTTCGTTTTTACTCAATTCAATTCTTTTAAACGGATTATCCTGTTTGGCGATTTCGAGCATTTTGTTTTCGATTTTCTCGAGGTCCGAATCGCTCAACTTGGAATTGATATCGATATCGTAATAGAATCCGGTTTCTACAGCCGGACCGACACCGAATTTAGCTTCCGGGAAAAGCGATTGAATGGCATGAGCCATCAAATGAGACGTTGAATGCCAATAAGTTTCTCTTCCTTCCGGGTCGTTGAAAGTAAGTATCTGAACTTCGGCGTCGTCGTTTATCCGAGTCGATAAATCTTTTACGTCTCCGTTAATTTTGGCAACGAGAGCCTCCTCGGTAAGCCGTTTGGAGATACTCTCGGCTATCTGCATAACCGTAACGCCTTTCGGGAACTCTTTGACCGAGCCGTCGGGGAATTTAATATTTATTTTATCGTTATTCATAATTTTCCTGAACAAAAAAAAACGGAGCTAACTCCGATAGTTAGTGGGTTCTACAGGACTCGAACCTGTGACCTTCTGCACGTCAAGCAGACGCTCTAGCCAACTGAGCTAAGAACCCATTTAATTTATTTAACTCATAAAACTATTTTCTTTTTTAATAATTAGTTAATTTATCTTGTCAATGTATAATATTATTTCGAACCTGTGACCTACCCGCCAAGGCGGGTCGCTCTAGCCAACTGAGCTAAGAACCCATTTAATTTATTTAACTCATAAAACTATTTTCTTTTTTAATAATTAGTTAATTTATCTTGTCAATGTATAATATTATTTCGAACCTGTGACCTACCCGCC
>NZ_JBMOLD010000006.1:0-89392 GCF_049325435.1 Melioribacter sp.
TAGATTATTTGAGTTCATTGAAAAATTGTTTTATCCGTCGACTGACGGAGTGGCAGCCTGTAGAAAAAAATAAAAAACATAAAAAATAAGCGGGCGTAACTCATCCGTCGACTGACGGAGGCAGAGCGGCAGCCTGTAGAAAAAAATAAAAAAACATAAAAAATAATCGGGCGTAACTCATCCGTCGACTGACGGAGGTAGAGCGGCAGCCTGTAGAAAAAAATAAAAAAACATAAAAAATAATCGGGCGTAACTCATCCGTCGACTGACGGAGGCAGAGTGGCAGCCTGTAGGAAAAAATAAAAAAACATAAAAAATAAGCGGGCATAACTCATCCGTCAACTGACGGAGGCAGAGTGGCAGCCTGTAGAAAAAAATAAAAAAAACATAAAAAATATGCGGGCGTAACTCATCCGTCAACTGACGGAGGCAGAGTGGCAGCCTGTAGAAAAAAATAAAAAAAACATAAAAAATATGCGGGCGTAACTCAGTTGGTAGAGTGGCAGCTTCCCAAGCTGCATGTCGCGGGTTCGAGTCCCGTCGCCCGCTCAAAAAAATTTTTTTAGAGGTATTGAATATTTACTTTAAATCAGCTATAATTGGTACTCAATTTTTTGATAATATGTTTGGGCGCTTAGCTCAGCTGGTTCAGAGCACCTGCCTTACAAGCAGGGGGTCGTAGGTTCGAATCCTTCAGCGCCCACTCACTTAAGCCTTGTAATTCAATAAGTTACAAGGCTTTTTTAGTCTAAAGAAATTTCGACTGAAGTAGAAACTGAAGTAGTCTGGAATGCCTTCATAGGCTTTGTAAGATAGGCCAAATTAAAAAGCTTGACCTAAGATTATGTTTCCGGACGTATAACTCATTCACCCTAGTAAAATTTTACCAATGAATGCCATCAAACAAATTCATTCTATTTCCTAACTGGTAATTTAATTAGTAAGCTCCTAACTTTCTACTCCAATGAATCCTTCAACCGATTGCCGCTAAAAATATGTGTAAGACAACATAAATCGAAATTGTCTTTCCAGCTTTAAAAACAGTGTCTTATTTAAACACGCCTGAAATTATATAACCTGCTAAATCTGTAAATAAAGTATATTGCTGTCCCGGCTGTTAAAGTAAAGCAAAATTTTTTTTGACGGAGCCGCGCAATATAAATATAGCTTTACCAAAGAGTGAATATAATTGATGCTTCGCAACAACTGAATATAGACAGAAATGTTTTTAAATAATTCTCTAATGAAGTTTCTTAAATATGAGCAATTATTTTTTTTCATCGGAGAAGTGTAATTATAACAACTTTTGTGTATTTGTATTAGTATTACCTCGACGAATTTAACTGTCTTTCTCCAAATATAGTTTATCAATTTAAACTTCTGCTCTTTGTTTAATATATGCCGTGCTGTAAAAGTTATTGAACAGTATATGCCATTAATAAGCTGAACGATTTCGTTTGCTTAAAATATGGACTTATTGTATGCTCGCAGTAAAATGCTTAATTGGAATTCGATAATTTGTCATTAAGAACATTAAAAGCCGACTAGTTGAAATAAGGGGGATTCATGTTACAACATCAAAGCAAGTAATTTTAATATAACATATCAGAGTGACTGAAATAGTCCAAGCACTATCTTGAGAATAATTTACAAAAATGATAGTATTAATGTGATTAGTCCAGCAATAAATTTGTTCAGCTATGCAAGAGTAATTGTTGAAGGGCAGTCTAAATTTTTTTAAGTTGCCAATGTTCTTATGTGCGAAGAGGGGAAAAGATAATATTACGCTATGCAAAAGACATTGTAAAATGTCTTATAGCTATATCAACAGAGGACTTAAACATACGAGTAGAAATCACTACTTTTGAAAGGCTAATAAATCACAACACAATAAACAATCGCATGCATTAAATAAAATTATGCCAGATAAGGAAGCTAAATCAAGGATAAAAATAAATAAACTTCTGGAAGAAGCGGGCTGGCGGTTTTTTGACACTGAAGAGGGGAAAGCAAATATATTGTTGGAAAATAATGTGAAAATAACAGAGCGGAGGCTTAACGAGTTTGGTGAAAATTTTGAGCGCACAACAAACGGATTTGTTGATTTCCTTCTTCTTGACGATAGAGGGTTTCCACTTGTTGTGCTGGAAGCAAAAGCTGAAGATAAAAATCCGCTTTTTGGCAAAGAACAAGCGCGTAGATATGCAGAGGCTCAGCATTGTAGGTTTGTTATCCTTTCAAATGGAAATATTCATTATTTCTGGGATTTAGAAAGAGGCAATCCTCATATCATAAGTAAACTTCCATCGCTCCAAACAATAAAAGGGTATGAGACTTTTAAGCCCGATAGAAACCGATTGATTAATGAAATTATTAAGGACGATTACATTGTTCTTACACAAAAGCCCGATTATAAAAATGATCCTTCATATATTGACGAGCAAACTCGCAAGCGTTTTATTGAAGAAAATAAATTACGGTTTTTAAGAAAGTATCAATTACTTGCAATCACAGCAATTCAGAATGCAGTTCGCCAGGGGAAAGATAGATTCCTTTTTGAAATGGCTACAGGGACAGGTAAAACTCTTGTTTCTGCAGCAATTATAAAATTGTTTTTACGAACGGGAAATGCTCGTCGTGTATTATTTTTAGTAGACAGGCTTGAACTTGAAGATCAGGCATATAAAGCCTTCAGGGAATATTTAAAAAATGATTACACTACGGTTATCTATAAAGAGAATAGAGGTGATTGGCAAAAAGCTGAAATTGTAGTCTCTACTATTCAAACATTCCTATCAAAGAACCGATATAAAAGAGCATTTTCACCAGACGATTTTGACCTTGTGATATCTGATGAAGCTCACAGAAGCATAGGCGGAAATAGCCGTGCTGTGTTTGAATATTTTATTGGATATAAATTGGGATTAACAGCCACGCCAAAAAACTATCTAAAAAATATCGACATATCAAAACTTGGTGAAAATGACCCGCGTCAGCTTGAAAGAAGACTTCTTCTTGACACATACAAGACTTTTGGTTGTGAAAATGGCGAACCGACTTTCAGATATTCGCTTATTGATGGCGTTAGAGACGGCTTTCTGGTAAATCCGATTGTAGTCGATGCTCGAACGGAAATCTCTACTCAATTACTTTCTGATAAAGGCTATGCGGTCATTACACAAACCGAAGATGGAGAAAAAGTCGAAGAATTTTTTATTCATAAAGACTTTGAGAAAAAATTCTTTTCAGAAAATACAAATAGGGCATTTTGCGAAGCATTTATTAAAAATGCCCTTAGAGATCCTATAAGTAATGAAATAGGCAAAACAATTGTTTACTGTGTATCGCAAAACCACGCTGCTAAAATTACTCAAATACTAAACGAATTTGCAGACCAAATGTTTCCGGGGAAGTATCAATCTGATTTTGCTGTACAGGTTACTTCCAATGTTCCCGCTGCACAGCAATACGCCATTAACTTTTCCTATAATAATCTTTCTGGTTCTGGCAATTTTTTACCTATTTATAAAACCAGCAAAACAAGAGTGTGCGTAACAGTTGGTATGATGACAACAGGATATGACTGCCGGGATATTCTTAACCTCTGTTTAATGAGACCCATATTTTCAGCTACGGAGTTTATTCAAATCAAAGGAAGAGGCACAAGAAAATATGATTTTGCTAATGATATTACTGATTTGCTAAAAAGAAATAATGTGGGTGAAAAACAAAAAGAGAACTATAAGATTTTTGACTTCTTTGCTAATTGTGAGTATTTCGAAGAAAAATTTAATTATGATGAAGTCTTAGAATTGCCACGAATTTCAACCCGAAGTACAGGGGGTGACGATTCTAGGCTTCCAGTCGATTTCTTTGAAACCACACAACCCGATTCTATATTATCCATTGAAGAAACGGTTATTGGATACGAGGGCATGAAGATAGACCGTATGTATTTCCAGAAGTTTGAGAAAAAAGTTTTTGAACATCCGGCTCTTAAAGAATATGCAGAAAACGATAGATGGAATGAATTGATGACATACCTTGAGCAAAACATTCTTAACAAGCCTGAAGAGTATTTCACGCTTGAAAAATTGCGGAAATCGATTAACATCGATCGCCGTATTACATTGAGGGAAATTATTGAAAAAGTGTTCGGTATGATTCCATACTTTAAAACACGCGATGAACTTTTAGACGAGGAGTTTGATAAATTCGACAGCCGCTATTTGCCCAAGGAAGAGTATTTTGAATATGCAAAAACAGTGTTTAAGGCTTATATCCTTGATGCTGAATTTAGACAGATAATAGACAACGGCAATTTTGCATTGCTCAATGTGTCGCCGTATGGTGAAGCATTCAAGCGTTTATCCCCAGAGCTTCGTAAAGCTATTCCAGAATATATAAAGGATTTTGTTTCGCTAAATAAATTTGTTGCATAAAGAATATTAAAAAAATGAGTGAACTATTTTATTAACGAGCCTTTGTTTCTATTATTTAAAAACTTTGATTTAACTTCAGAAATATCATTATCGAAGAGTTAACATGTCGAAAAAAACGGAAAATTTCGACATGTTCTGTTTGATATGTCGAAAAAAACGGAAAATCTCGACATGTTTTATCAGTATGTTGAAAAAAGACAATTTGTTCATCAATTAAATTAGAAACTATGCTTGATTCTGAAACTAAAAGACGAATCGACACCGCCCGTGATATCCTTGTGGGCAAAGTGCCCGACCCAAAGAGTCAGGTGGAGCAGATTACCATCGCCCTAATCTACAAGTTTATGAATGACATGGATAAAGAATCACTAGAGATGGGCGGTAAGCGAACCTTTTTCACAGGAGAATATGAAAAATATAGCTGGGACAAAATTTTTGACCCTCGTCTTGGTGGGCATGAGATGCTCAGTCTTTATGCTGATGCCATAACAAGGATGAGTCAGAATACCAATTTGCCCGAGCTTTTTCGTAACATTTTCAAAAACGCCTATTTGCCCTATCGCGACCCCGAAACGCTCAAACTCTTTCTGAAAACCATAAACGAATTCACCTACGACCATTCCGAGAGCCTCGGCGATGCTTTTGAGTATTTGCTTTCTGTACTTGGCAGTCAGGGCGATGCCGGGCAATTTCGCACCCCACGGCATATAATCGATTTTATGGTTGAAATAGTTAGCCCTCAAAAAAACGAACTCATCCTTGACCCTGCCTGCGGCACTGCCGGATTTTTAATTTCAGCATACAAATATATTATGCGTGAAAATACTTCCGAAAAATACCGCTCACAAAACGGTAACGGAAGAGGCGACTTGCTTACTACCGATGAAAAGAAAAAACTGCTTACCAACTTCAAAGGCTATGACATTTCGCCCGATATGGTGAGAATTTCGCTTGTCAATATGTATCTTCACGGCTTTGTAAACCCTCAAATATACGAATACGACACCCTGACGAGCGAAGACCGATGGAACGAATATGCCGATGTAATCCTTGCCAACCCTCCCTTTATGACTCCGAAGGGAGGTATCAAGCCGCATAAAAAGTTTAGCGTGCAGAGTAAACGTAGCGAGGTGCTTTTTGTCGACTATATCGCCGAGCATCTTACTCCCACAGGAAGGGCGGCGGTGATTGTCCCCGAAGGCATTATTTTCCAGAGTGCAAATGCCTATAAGCAGCTTCGCAGGATGCTGGTTGAAAATTATCTGTATGCTGTGGTCTCGCTGCCTGCCGGAGTTTTTCAGCCTTATTCAGGGGTGAAGACCTCAATCCTGCTTATGGATAAAGAACTTGCCAGAAAGACCGATAGCATTCTGTTTATAAAAATTGAAAACGACGGCTTTGACCTCGGTGCCCAGCGCCGCCCCATTGACAGAAACGATCTGCCCGATGCTCTGCAGGTGATCCGTGAATATCTGGGTAAGGTAAGAAATGGCAAAGTGGATGAATTTAATGCCGACGAAAAACCCTGCTCTGCCCTGCTGGTGAAAAAAGAAAAACTTGCCGAAAATGGCGAATATTACCTCACCGGCGATAGATACCGGGTAGTAGAAAAACGCAAACACCGGAAATGGCCAATGGTGAAGCTGGGGGAGGTGTGTGAGATTGAAACTGGTTCACGTCAAAAAGGTGGAGCTGTTGAAAAAGGTATTTATAGTATTGGTGGAGAACAAATATCAGAAGATGGATCAATACGATTCGACAAAATGAAATATATTACAGAAGAATATTTCAAAGAAATGAAAAAAGGTATCCTTCATTATGGGGACGTATTAATGGTAAAAGATGGAGCTACTACTGGGAAAATTGGATATTGGAAATACAGTGATAAAGCGGCTGTCAATGAGCATGTTTATATATTTAGAGCCAATAAAGATATCAAAAACCAATTTCTTTTTAGAATATTACAATCAAATCAATTCAAAAGTTTATTGCAACCATATATAAAAGGTATAATTGGTGGTGTAAGTTTAGAAATTAAAAATATCCAAATCCCACTCCCTCCGCCTGAAGTGCAGCAAGAGATAGTGGCAGAGATAGAAGGCTACCGGAAGCTTATCGACGGCTGCAGGCAGGTGATAGATGCCTGGAAGCCCGATGTGGAAGGCTACCTGGAGGAAGAGCTCAAGACCTACCTTGCAGAGCACCCGGGAAAGCAGGAAGAACTTGCCGAAGGTCACCGCCCTGAGCCTGTCGAAGGGTGGCCGATGGTGAAGCTGGGAGAGGTATGTGAGATAAATCCTGACTCCGTCTATCCATACGATATATTTGGTGAAACTGAAATTGTTTACATTGACATAACTTCCGTAGAGAATGGAACAGGAAAAGTCTCTTTTGAAAACAAAATTTCAGCTAAAAATGCTCCGAGCCGTGCAAAACGAGTAATAAAAGAAAATGATATTTTGTTATCAACTGTTCGTCCTAACTTAAAAGCTTTTGCACTACTTAAAGGATTACCAAAGAATTCAATTGCTTCAACAGGATTTGCTGTATTAAGGAGTAAAGAAAGCATAATCCCTGAATATCTTTATACTTGTATTTTTTCAGAAGCAACTATGAAACAAATGACAATTAAAATGGGTAAAGGGGCATATCCCAGCATAAATACTAATGATGTTGAAAATTTAACAATCCCCCTTCCGCCCCTTGAAGTCCAGCAGCGTATTGTCGAAAAAATCGAATCCGAGCGGAGGGTGATAGACAGCCTGCGGGAGATGGTGAAGGCCTATGAGGAGAAGATAAAAAGGGTGATTGATAAGGTGTGGGGGGGTGTGGTATAATATAAAGGATACAAGGTTAAATGTTTAATAGCTATGAAAAAATTACTTACTGGAGAGAATAAAATGAGTTTTATGAGTAAAAGATTATATTCTTATTATGAAGAAAATAATCTTAGAGGTTATCAAGGAATTTTGATAGATGAAACTCAGACTAAAGGTTTGTTTATAGATAATGTAAAAAAGAAACTTATAGATAAACCTCAAAGAGATGAATTTATTAATTATTTACAAGTCTTACAACAAGATACAGGTTTTCAATTATCTGAAACACTTTTGGCAGATATTCAAGCATTACAAAATTCAGTAATAGATGTTCAAGATTTTAGAATCGGGGAAGCATTGGCAGAGGTGGTATTGGAAGAAAATTTTAATTGTCGTTTTTATTGGAATGAGCTTCGGGATTCTCGAAACCCAAAAGGAAATAAAACAGGAGCCGATTTAGTGGGGTTTATCGAAATAGATAATGGTGAAGTATTATTTTTATTTGGTGAAGTAAAAACATCGTCAGAAAAACAATCGCCTCCTCAAGTTATGACGAATCCTTATGGGTTAGAAAATCAATTAAGAGACTTATATAAAGATAAAAATAAACGACTAATACTTATTTCATATATTAAAAACAAAATTAATCTAATAAAAAATGATACTTTTAAAAATGATTTTGCTGCTGCTATAAAAAACTATTATAATCAACATAACTCAACATATATGTTATATGGTATTTTAGTAAGAGATACAAATCCAGATAAAAAAGACTTAAAACAAAGTTTTGATAAATTAAACAAAGAAATTCTTGAAAATACGATAGGATTAAAATTACTCGCTATTTATCTGCCTCTTCCCAAAGAAAAATGGCTAAATATCATAAATGGATTAGAAAAATGAAAGCGAACGAAAAATATAATATTCTTTCAAAGACTTTTCCTGAATTAATTCAGAATATTAATTTAATTATACAAAAGGCAAAAATTGCTAATCGATTTGAAACTATTAGATTGAATGAAAGTGAATTTCAAGAAATATCAAGAGCTAAAGAATTATGTGAACTTAAAATTATCGAATTATGGGATAAACAAGATACTGAAGATTTTAAAGTTCTCTGTTCGATTTATTTTGATTTAGCAACTATCAAGGTAGAAGAAATTGATTCAGATGAATATATTTTCGAACTAATTAAAATAATCACATTTGGATACTTAGGAGAACATTCTCATTTTGTAAAAGATTTTTTAAACCAACAGATAGAACAAATATTTGATTTAGATATACCTAAAAGATGGAATAGTAGGTTATTGAGAAAATGTTTTCAAGTTATTGTAAGTTTAGTCATAAAAAAATCGTGGAATGATATTTCTAAAGCAGTTGAATTAATAAACCAGTTGCGAGAAGAACAAAAACAATATGAAGGGATCTTCTTAAATCAAATAAAAGAAGAAAGCCAACCTTATGGAGCAGCTGAAATTGTCTCTCTTTATCATTTTGCTAAAACAATTGAAATATTAGGACAATATCTTTTAGAAGGGAAAATTGAGAATAGCCATTATGACATTGAGAATAAAATAAAATACCATATAAGAATTGCAAAGGAGTTTGCCAATGCATCAGGGAATATGATGCTGGAACTACTATATCAATATCTTGAAGCATTTGGGATTAAACTCATAAGAAATACTATCTGGTATACATTAACCGGCGTAAATCATTGGGTAAGTGAATTTAATAAATTCATTAGCAAACAAAAACAAAATCCAATCTTTGAGTTATTATATCCACAAAAGGAATCTATATTAAAAGGCGAATTATTAAATCCTGCTTACAGAACATTTGTAGTAAGTTTACCAACATCCAGTGGAAAAACTTTAATAGCAGAATACAAGATTTTACAGGCACTTAATGAATTCAAAAAAAGAGGTGGATGGGTGGCATATATTGTACCCACTAAGGCATTAGTTAATCAAATTTATATCCGTTTAAATAAAGATTTCAATCCTATTGGATTAAAAATAGAGAAAGCTAGTGGCGCCATAGAAATAGATGGATTTGAGTCATATTTAGTAGAAAATAAAGGAGATTATACTGACTTTGACGTATTGGTTACTACTTATGAAAAATTAAATCTTTTAATAAGGCAAGGATTAGGCACTACTGAAAAAAGACCTCTTGTTTTGGTTGTAGTAGATGAAGCTCATAATATTGAAGAAAAACAAAGAGGGCTTAATCTGGAATTATTATTGGCAACAATTAGAAATGACTGTAAAGAAGCAAACTTTATGCTTTTAACTCCAGATATTCCTAATGCAAAACAAGTAGCCGAATGGCTTGGAGGTGAACGAGGCAAAAATATACAAATTGAATTTGACTGGTGGCAACCCAACGAACGTGTAGTTGGTACTTTGAAAACTGAAGGAAGAGGTAGAAATTTTGATATTTATTTACAAACTTTAAATACTGTAAAAGGCTCGTATAATATTGGGAATAAAATTCCTATAATTAAAATAAAAAGTGAAAATATAATAAAATCAAAGGTTACATCTTCTAAATTAGAATTCTTAAAGTTTTTTAGCAGTAAAATTTTAAGTTATAATTCACCTATTATTATCTTAGCATCAGGTATATCAGAAACCTATACAATTGCAGATTATTTGACGGAAAACTGCAATCATAATTTTAATAATGATGAAGATATTGATTTATTGAAGAAGTTTGTTCAAAGTGAATTGGGTAATGATTTCCCACTTGTTAAATATTTAGATAAAAGAATCGCCATTCATAGTTCAGCTATTCCCGACGAAATAAGATACTTAATTGAATTACTTATGACAGAGGGAAAGTTACAAGCACTTGTTGCAACAACTACTATTGCACAAGGTATAAATTTTCCAGTTTCAGCTGTAGTTATGGGATCATATAATTATCCATTTCAAGGACCAATGCCAACTCGTGATTTTTGGAATCTTGCCGGCCGTGTTGGTCGTGTGGGTCAGAAATCAATGGGTTGGATTGGAATGGTTTCCAAAAAAACACGAGATGAAAAAAATATTGCTGATTACGTTAAAAAAGCATCTACTGATTTACTCTCACAATTAGAAAGTGTTGTTGAAACCGCAATGAATAATCAAAACGAGGATTTTTCTAAATGGCTTTATTTAGATGAAAGATGGTCAGCGGTATTGCAATATATTTCTCATTTACGAACCCAAATAGCCGATTTAAATGAGTTTATAAATCATCTCGAAGAAAAATTACAAGCAACTCTTGGTTTCAAGCAAATATCGGAAGAGAAAAAAAGATTCTTAATAAGTAAACTGAGAGAATATGCTCAGAAAATATCATTAGAATATGCCCGAATAGCTGACTCCACTGGATTTTCAACCGTCTCCATTAGACTAATCATTTCAAGATTAGCCCAATCAAATATTTCACCAAATGATTGGAGAAAAGAACAACTCTTTTCGGAGCAAAATGAAACTATGAAAAAATTGGTAGGTATTATGATGAATACCTATGAAATAAGAAAATCATTAGAAGAAATAAAAATTGGTGATAATATTTTAGATCAAAAAAGCATTTCTCGATTAATTCTTAATTGGGTAAATGGAAAAACCATTTATGACATAGCTAAAAGTCTATTTCCAAATGAAGATTTAACAAAAGCAATTGAGAAAACAACTAAAGCCATTTATAAAGTAATAGCGAACATTGGAAGCTGGGGAATATCAGCAATTCAAAAGATACCAACTAGTGGAATTGATTGGAATGATCTATCCGAAGTTGAAAAGAAAAAAATGATGAATATCCCAGCATATCTTTTTTATGGTGTTAATACTGACGAAGGAGTTTTAATGCGAAAAGCAAACGTTCCAAGAAGTATTGCTAATAACATTGGTTTAATATATAAAAACAACATGGGAGAAGAAATTTATAATGTAAAAACTGCTACGGTAAGTTCTTGGTTAAAGGAGCAACGATTAGAAATTTGGGAGCAGGCAATACCAACAAATTCTCCATTAACTGCAGAGGAGTATAAAAGAATCTGGGAAAAGTTAAATTATTAAATAACTATTTGTTATTTTATCATAATTTATAATTTCACAAAGCATTCCCCCCCTCCCTCCCCTCGAAGTCCAGAGCCGTATTGTCTCTAAAATCGAAGCCGAGCGGAAGCTGTAAAATTGTTAGAATCCTAATGCGCTCATATAAAAAATGCTTTCATATCGTATGGCAGGCATTTACCTATGGCTATGATTCGGCGGTAAAATTCGGCGTGTTCTCAGGAGTTATTCGCGCGGAACTCTTTGCCGGCTGTAATGGTAGAACTGTCGCCAAAAAACACACACGTAATATTGCCGGTATAAGATATCGGTATCGGCATTAGTAAATCGTATTCGTTATTATCATTATCGAACAAAAACAGGGGGATAAATCCTATGTTGCAGATAGAATCCAGGCTGAATGAATTACGCGAGTGGATCGAAACAGCTGATGCCGACATTTTAACAATTTACGCCGACGTTAATCCGGCCAATCCGGAAAATGCGGGTCGTTCATGGCTCAAAAGAATTAAGAATGCGTTGCAGGAATTGCCCGAAATCCGCGACAGTCAGGGAAAGAGGGACGAACCATTGTATGACCTCGTAATGGAACTTTTGGAACAAGAAAAACCGGAAGCGCGTACACTCGCGCTCTTTGCATATCGGGACAAAAATAAAAAATTGAGAGCCGAACGACTCGATTTACAGATTGATTTGCCCATTGTGAATTTGGCAAACGGGCGTGTAGACGTACGTTACGGCGATCCGTATTTAACTCCATTGTTGTTTGCCGTCGACGAATATGAACGCACGGGTATATTGATAATGAAGCCTGACGGTTGGAAATTTTACGAAGTCTTTTTAGGCGAAGCGCGCGAAGTTGAAGAGATCTTCGGAGATACGCCCGGCGAAGACTGGAATCTGATCGCAAAATCTAACGAAAGAATTTCAACGGAAATGAATTATCGCGCTGCCAATCCGGGCGGACGTTTTGATAAGTTATCGCCCAAAGATCGCGCGTCTGCAAGGACGGATGCCTGGCTCAATAAATATTATAATAAATTAGCCCGCGCTCTCAGTAGAACCGTAGACTCTCTACCGATCGAGCGACTGGCGCTGGTAGGCGAAAAATGGCAAACCTCGCATTTTGAAACTTATTTAACGAGACGTTTGCAAAACCGGATTGTCGCCAGAATTCCGCTGTGGCCCGACTCAGGAAAACTGTCGCCGAATACGGTTTGGCGGAGGGTTGAGCTAGCGCTTATTGAGGCGGAAAGAAAAAACGAAATGGAACTGCTGGATAAATTAAACGGAAATGAAGGACTACGCGGGATAGATAAGGTTCTGGACGCATTACAGATGGGGAGAGTACAGGTTTGGATATTGCCCTGGTCGCTCGATATAAATATATGGCGGTGTTCAGAGGGCGGTTTTATAGCCGCTTCGCGTGAGATAGCCGAAACTGTTTGCAGCCAACCTGAAGAAGTTCCGTTGCGTGAATACGTACTAAGATTGGCAGCGGAATACGGCTCCGATTTAGAATTCGTGCGGGGCAAAGCGGAAGAACGTCTTTTGAAGGAAATGGGGGGGATGGCGGCGCTGCCAAGATGGTAATCCCTTTTAATGAAAACTATTTCCTTAATTAATATTTTCGATTGAAACAAAGCCGTAACGCGCCGGGTTACGGCTTTTTTATTTTTTAGAAGCGGGAAATTGTAAATAACGCCCTGCCGTAAGGGTATGCAAATCTACGGTATTATTTCCCAATCGTAAGGAATTTATTATCTTAACGATTAGAAATTCGGGGGAAAATAGATTCTGTGAGTAATATCTTACGGTGAAATTTATGTCGGACTTTCGGCTCAAATTTATTTTTATAATACTTCTTGCAATAAATATACCGGTTAATGCCCAGTACAGGAGTCTTCGGTTCGAGCATTTTACTCCGAACGAAGGATTATCACGCGCAAGCGTCACCTGTATTATACAAGACAACAAAGGATTTATATGGGCGGGCACGTTTAACGGACTGAACCGCTTTGACGGTTATGATTTTCAGGTTTATCATTATGTTCAGAATGATTCCACGAGTTTGAGCCACAATTACATCTCTTCGATTACTCAGGATTACAAAGGAGACCTGTGGGTTGGCACCAGCGACGGCTTGAATAAATACGTCGGTTCACGCGACAATTTTGTGCGTTTCCGGCGCGACGGGAAAAATCCTTTTTCCGTAAGCGACAACCAAATCGAAACAATTTTTGAAGACAGTCAAAAACGACTCTGGATAGGGACTCGAAACGGAGGACTGAATTTATACGACGAAAAGACCAATCGTTTCAAACATTATTATTACAAGGAGAATAATCCCGGCGGAATCAGCAGCAATTTTGTAAGGGAAATATTCGAAGACAATAAGGGCAGGCTTTGGATAGGACACTGGAACGGCTCTATCGACATTAAAAACGCGAACGATTCGCTTTTTAAGCCGCTTTATTTGAACGGCAAAAAACTTACGAATATGCCCGTGACCGCCATATCGCAATCGCCCGACGGAACCGTTTGGATAGGCACTCAGGGCGACGGACTTCTCAGGCTTACTTTCAACGACGATGATTCTTTATCGGTAAAAAGATATATTCACAATCCGGCTAACGGCAACAGCATTAGCGGAAACGTTGTATTTTCCCTTATGATTGACAGAAACGGATTTGTTTGGATAGGGACGGAAGACGAAGGACTTTCGATTTACGATCCTGCCAACGACAACTTCATTGTTTACAAGGCTAACCCGATTGAGCCGTTCAGCTTAAATAACAATTCGATCTATTCAATTTATGAAGACAGGGACGGTAACGTATGGCTGGGTACGTATGCGGGAGGAATAAATCTCGTCGTAAAAGGGAAAGCTTATTTCCACCATTATAAAAATATTCCCGGTAACAAATATTCGCTGGGGCATAACATAGTAAATTGTTTCTGGGAGGACGCCAGAGGCAATATCTGGATTGCAACGGGCGGAAGCGGCATCGATATCTTCGACAGGAAGACTAACAGGTTTTCACACAAGAAACTCAGAAAAAACGACGGCAGTATTGATGTGGTCCTCTCATTTTACGAAGACAGTAACGGGAATCTCTGGATCGGAACTTGGGGCAACGGGCTGTTCAAGTACGATACCAAATCGGAACAGTTTACTCATTATACCAAGGATAACCGGGGATTGGCCAGCGATAATATCTTTCAAATGGTCGAAGACGACAATAAACAATTGTGGCTTTGTACTTTCTGGGGCGGGCTTACGCGACTGGATATCGAAACGGGCAAAGTAAAAATATACAATACGGATAATTCGGGCATTAGCGACAACGATTTAAGGGCTATCATTAAAGACCATACGGGCAAACTCTGGATCGGTACGGATATCGGACTCGAATTATTCGATCCTAAAACCGAAACTTTCAAACTCTTCAGGCATAATAACGAAGACTCAAAAAGTATTACGAAAGGATTTGTTACTTTTATACTCGAGGCGCGCGATTCGTCGCTCTGGATTGGAACCACAAGCGGACTCAACAAGTACGAACCCGAAACCGGCGGATTCGTTCACTTCACTACTCAGGACGGGCTGCCCGGCGACGAAGTAATGGCTATTGTGGAAGATAAAAACAATAACCTCTGGATAAGCACCACAAAAGGGATTACGCGTTTTAATCCTTCCGACGGGACGGTTAAAAATTATGACGTTTCCGACGGATTGCAAAACGGCGAATTTACCGCCCGGTCCGGTTATATGACTTCGAAAGGGGAAATATTATTCGGCGGAAATAACGGATTCAATCTTTTCGAACCCGACAAATTGGTAGACAATAAATCGGTGCCGCCTGTTTACATTACAGACTTGAAGATTTTCAATAAGCCTGTAGCAGTAGGTAAAGAAGATTCCCCTTTGAAAGAAAATTTAATCAATACAAAAGAATTGATCCTATCATACAAGCATTCCGTTATCTCTTTCGGATTTGTCGCGCTTAATTACAACAGCCCCGAAAAAAATCAATATGCTTATATGCTGGAAGGTTTCGACAAAGATTGGAACTATGTAGGAAACGTCCGAACCGCTACATACACGAATCTCGACCCCGGAGAATACATATTAAAAGTGAAAGCGTCGAACAACGACGGGGTCTGGAACGAAGCGGGAGCTGTATTGAACATTGTAATTGAACCGCCGTTCTATAAAACATGGTGGGCATATCTCATCGAATTTTTGATGCTAAGCATAATCGCTTATTTTATTTCTAATTATTATATGAGCCGGAAGCGTCTCAGAAACGCATTGAAAAAGGAACATATCGAACTCGAAAAGATGTACGAACTCGACCACCTGAAAAATCAATTTTTCACAAATATATCGCACGAACTGCAATCGCCGCTCACGCTTGTTTTAAGTCCCCTTGAAAAAATAATCTCTTCCGAAGATGTGGGCGATAAAATAAAGAATAATCTGATGGTTATTTATCGTAATGCCAAACGGCTTCAACGGATGGCAAATCAATTGAAAGATTTGAATAAACTCGACACCGGCGATCTCAAATTGTATTTGTCGAGAGGAGATATTATTAATTTCATTCGGGAGAGTACGTATTCTTTCCATGATATTGCAATCGACCACAAAATTGATTTCCGCTTTTCTTCAGGGGTTGAAAATTATATCGCCTGGTTCGATGCCGATAAAATAGACAAGGTAATTTATAATCTCCTGTCGAATGCGTTTAAATTTACTCCCGACGGCGGCGTCATTTCGGTCTCGGTTAATATTATCGGCTCCGGCGATTTCAAAGGAAACGGTGCGGACGAAAATGCGGATAATTACATTGAAATTATTGTTGAAGATACGGGAATAGGCATTCCGGAAAACAAAATCGAACATATTTTCGAACGTTATTATCACATCGAAGATTATAAAGGCAAACGTTACGACGGAATGGGAATCGGTCTAGCTCTGGTTTACGAACTGATTAAACTCTACAGGGGTTGCATTTTAGTTGAAAGCAAAGAAGGCGAAGGAGCCAAATTTACGGTGCAAATTCCTTTGGACGAACATTACCTGGAAGAAAATCAGCTCGTGGCAAAATTCAAACTGTCGTCGAACAATCAATTTTTACCCGAACCGGGCAACGGAAAGAACAATGAAGCCTCTCTCGTTAAATACAAATTGCACAACGTTCCGGTTTTGTTGATAGTAGAAGACGACGACGAAATAAGGGAATATATTAAGAATTCATTCCAGTACGCTTATCGCGTGCACGAAGCCGAAGACGGCGAAACAGGCTACAAAAAAGCCCTGCAAATTATTCCCGATATTATAATTAGCGACGTCAAAATGAAAAAATTGGACGGCATTACTTTGTGCAATAAACTCAAGAACGACAAAAAAACGAGTCATATTCCCGTAATAATTTTAACAAGTTACAATACGCAGGAATACCATATTAAGAGCATCAATCAGGGGGCTGACGCATATTTGCCCAAACCTTTCAACATAAGCGTGCTCGAAGCTTATATTACAAATCTTCTCGAATCGAGAAAGAAAATGCAGGAAAAATTCAGCAAAGAATTTATCTACGGCGATTCGAAAATTCCTTTAACGGACATCGACGCCCGCTTCCTCGAAAGTCTTGTTAAAATAATCGAAGATCACATATCCGACGAAAAATTCAACGCCGATATGCTGAGTAAAGAAATCGGAATGAGCAGAATGCAATTATACAGGAAATTGAGAGGGTTGACGGATCAAACCGTGCACGAGTTCATTCGAAATATCAGATTGAAAAAAGCCACGCAAATGCTCGAACAGAAAAAAATGACCATTACGGAAATAGCTTATGCCGTCGGTTTTAACGATTTGACATACTTTGCCCGCTGTTTCAAAAAACAATACGGCAAATCCCCCTCCGAATACATGTCGAATAAAAATAATTGACCCGCGCCCTAACGCTGCCAATGTTACTATAGTCCTGATTTTTGTTACTAATATCCAAGACAATCGCTTGCAATCCGAATATTTTGTCATGCGTCTTAAATTTTTACTTACCGGAGGAACAATGAAGAGGACAAATTTATTATTCGTATTGCTGATAATTATTGCCGCGGCATGCGCCCGCGATGGGTATGAATACTCTGAAGCGGTTGTAGTCCAGACTTCGAAATCTGGCGATAAACTGTCAGAGAAGGGACTTTTCAATTTAAGCTCTCAGGGGTATAACTCCGATATCCTAATTAAGCTTGAACCGGACACGCTTTATCAAAAAATTGTCGGATTCGGAGGCGCGTTTACTGAATCTTCGGCTTATGTTCTAAATCAAATCAGTCCCGAAAAAAGAACAGAGGTATTGAACGCATATTTCTCAAAATCGGGCGCTGATTATTCATTGATGAGAACTCATATTAACAGTTGCGATTTTTCGCTGAAAAATTATTCATATGCCGATGTGCCCGGCGATACGGCTCTGAAATATTTTACCGTCAAAGAGGATTTGGACGATTTAGTTCCGCTGATTAAAGATGCCCGGAAAATCTCTGCGGAAGGTTTCAAGCTGTTAGCGTCGCCCTGGACGGCTCCGCCGTGGATGAAAGACAATAACGATTGGAACGGAGGATCTTTAAAACCGGAATACTATCCGGTCTGGGCTAAATTCTTTGTAAAATATATTGAAGCTTATGACAGTCTGGGAATCGATATTTGGGGAGTGACAGTCGAAAACGAGCCGCTGGGGAACGATGAAAATTGGGAAAGCATGATTTATACTCCCGAACAAATGGCTGATTTCGTTAAGAATCATTTGGGACCGACTTTCCAAAAAGAAGGCATCGACGCTAATATTTTGATTTACGACCAGAACAGGGACGAAGTTGTAGAGTGGGCGGAAAAAATTCTCGGCGATCCCGACGCGGCAAAATACGTATGGGGAACGGCGGTTCACTGGTACAGCAGTACAATTTCGTGGTATCCCGAAGCTTTGAATGAAGTGCACAAAAAATTTCCCGATAAACACTTAATGCACACCGAAGGGTGTATCGATTCGGAAGTCCCGGTTTGGAAGGACGACCTCTGGTACTGGAGCAAAGAGGCTACCGATTGGGGTTACGATTGGGCTTCTCCGGAAACCAAGCATCTGCATCCTAAATACGTGCCCGTATTCCGATATGCGCGTGATATTATCGGGGGGCTTAACAGTTGGCTTACAGGATGGATCGACTGGAATATAGTTCTCGACGATAAAGGAGGACCGAATCACGCTCAAAATTGGTGCATTGCGCCTGTAATCGTTAAACCTGAAGAAGACGAGGTTTATTACACTCCGCTCTATTACGTAATGTCGCATTTCAGCAAGTATATAAGACCGGGGGCTCATAGGATTAAACTCGATATTAACAATTCCGGTATTATGGCGACAGCGGCAATCAACGAAGACAAATCGATTGCAGTCGAATTATTTAATCCGACTGAAAAAGAATTTACATACTCGGTTGAGATTGCAGGAAAATATATTAATTACAATCTGCCCGGGAATTCATTGCAAACAATTATTATAAAATGATATGCCGGTTGAATTAAAAAACAACAAACTGAGTCTTATAATTGAACTGCCTGAAGAAGGTTATTCCGGCGCGCGTTTCGACTATACCGGAAAAATTAGAAGAGTTATTTATAACGGTATTGAATTCGGTACAACCGAATCCGAAAAGTACGACCTCAAAAAAGGCTGCGGTTTTTTTAATGAATTCGGCATCGACAGTCCTTTGGGGTACGATGAAATTAAGCCCGGCGAAGAATTTATTAAACCGGGAGTCGGATATTTAATAAAAGAGTCGGATAAACCATACGATTTCTTTTTCGAATATAAATTCCGCCCGTTTGATTTCGATTATTGTATAGAGCAGGGGAAAATTATTTATCGTTATCTCTGCAATTCTATCGGTTATGTTTTTGAAGCCGAAAAAGAAATCGCTTTGACGGGCAATCAATTCGATATTAAATACAAAATTGAAAATAAAGGCGATAAAGTTATTCGAACCAACGAGTATGTTCACAATTTCATTTCGGTTAATTCGGAGAAGATATCTGGGACTTATCGGTTGATTTTTCCATTTGAAATCATAAAAGAAGAAATTCATAAAGTAATCGATAAAGAAAACAATTTAATATTCGGCGGAAATTTTCTCTCCTGGAAGAATGAACCTCAAACCGAATATTTTCTGGAAAATATAAACAGTAATTGCAAAGCTGAATGGAGGATTATAAACAGAACATACGGATGTATGATATCCGAAAAGGGAAATTTCGCGGCGTCTAAAATCAATTTATGGGGAAAACGTCATGTGGTTAGTCCGGAATTGTTCAAAAAAATCGAATTGAATCCGGGCGAAAAAGACGAATGGATAAGAACTTTTACGTTTGATATAAATATTGAAAACGTTTGAAAACAATAAAATAAATGAAAAAATACGATGTTACTATAGTACTATTAATTGTTACTATAAGCCGAGATTAAACAATAGTTAATTATTTTTTTTGTAGTCAAAGAGCCAGCATTATAAGAATTTCGGAGTGAGAAAATGGATAATACCGGCGAGAAATTGTCCCTTAAAGAGAAAATCGGATACGGGCTGGGAGATACGGCTTCGAATCTTTATTTCCAGATGTTTGTCAATTTTCTCCTTTTCTTTTATACTGATATATTCGGAATACCCGCTGCAGCTGCGGGCACAATGTTGATGGTTTCGCGTTTCTGGGACGCGGCTAACGATCCTATCATGGGAATTATCGCCGACCGTACCAATACAAAGTGGGGCAAATTTCGACCGTATTTAATCTGGATGTCCGGTCCTCTGGCAATATTCGGAGTCCTGGCTTTTACGACGCCGCCTTTCGATGTAACCGGAAAAATCATTTATGCATACATTACTTTTACGCTTGTAATGATGGCTTACACTGCGGTAAACATTCCTTATTCGGCGTTGATGGGCGTAATTTCTCCGAATTCACAGGAAAGAACAAGCGTTTCTACATTCCGTTTTGTGCTAGCATTTGTCGGCGCTTTTATAGTGCAGGGTTTGACTCTCCCGTTGGTCGATTTCTTTGGCGGCGGAGATCAGGCGCTGGGCTTCCCCTTTACAATGGGCGTCTACGGAATTCTTGCATGCATTTTGTTCTATATAACGTTTAAAACTACCAGGGAAAGAGTCGTTGTATCGTCCGACCAAAAAACTGCTTTAAAGGATGATCTCAGGGATTTGATTCGTAACAGACCATGGATGTATTTGCTGGTTATGGGAATCTTTACGCTCGGATATATTATTATTCGAAGCGGCACTATTTTATATTATTTCAAGTATTATATTGGCAGCGAAGCGCTGGCTTCGCTCTTTATGGTGCTCGGCACTATCGGAGTTATTGCGGGCGTGGCGTCGACTCAATTTTTTGCAAAAAAATTCGGCAAAAAGAGATTCTACATTTTTGTGATGTCATTGACTACCATATTGACAATGATTTTTTATTTCCTTCCGTCCGACCAGATATTTTTGATTTTCGCATTGCATATTTTAATCTCGTTTATAATGGCGCCGCAGGCTCCGTTATTGTGGGCAATGTATGCCGATACAGCCGACTATTCGGAATGGAAAAATGAAAGACGAGCCACCGGACTTGTATTTTCAGCCGCCACATTCGCTCAGAAATTCGGAATTGCCGTTGGAGGAGGTATGGCGGGGTGGATGCTGGCTCTCTTCGGGTTCGTTCCGAATACGGCGCAAGCTCCCGAAACTCTGGACGGTATTAAAATGATGATGAGTTTTATTCCTGCCGCGGGAACTTTAATTGCAACTATAGCCGCATTCTTTTACGAACTCGACGACAATACAATGAAAAAAATCGAAAACGACCTTAAATTAAGAAAAGCGAATGGACAACAGGAGGGTATTAAATGAGAACAAGAATATTATTGCTCTTATTAATTGCGCTTACATTAAAAGTTGACTTGATATTTTCGCAGGAATATCAATTAGTTTGGTCCGACGAATTCGACGGCGCCGAGCTGGATACGGATAAATGGGAATTTCAGATTGGCAACGGACCGCCCGCAGGGTGGGGCAATAACGAACTCGAATATTACAGAAAAGAAAACGCTACTGTTAGCGACGGATTTCTGACTATCACGGCAAAGAAGGAAAATTATCAGAACTTCCAATATACCTCTTCGCGTATAAGAACTAAAAACAAAGGCGACTGGAAATACGGCAAGTTCGAAATAAGAGCCAAGATGCCCAAAGGTAAAGGGCTTTGGCCAGCCATATGGATGCTGCCTACCGACAACGTATACGGCGGCTGGGCTGCCAGCGGCGAAATCGATATTATGGAATATCTCGGTCACGATACAACCACTGTTTACGGCACTCTTCATTACGGGGGTTCGTGGCCAAATAACGTTCATTCCGGAAAATCGTACACTCTAAAGTCGGGCGGATTCAACGAAGACTTCCATACTTTTACTCTGGTTTGGGAAGAAGGCAGAATGGATTGGTACGTAGACGGGCAACTCTATCAAACGCAGACGCATTGGTATACATCGGGACACAGTTTCCCCGCGCCGTTTGATCAACGTTTTCATCTGATTCTCAATTTAGCCGTAGGCGGCAACTGGCCGGGAAATCCGGACGGTTCCACTAAATTTCCTCAGGAATTCGTTATCGATTACGTCAGAGTTTATCAAAAAGTGAGCACGGATATCGAAGAAGGATACAATTCCGGTAAACCGGCGGATTTTTATCTGGGACAGAATTATCCGAATCCTTTTAACTCGCAGACTGTCATTGAATATCAATTGCCCAAAGCAGCCAACGTTAAAATAACGCTTTATAATATCTACGGACAGACCGCCGATGTAATTGTGGATGAATATCACAATGCGGGCAATTATAAATATTTTTACGACGCATCGAAATTGAGTTCGGGAGTTTATACTTATTCATTAAATGCCGGGGGGCGTTCGCAAAGCCGTAAACTTGTATTAATAAAATAATCATTGATATGAATCAAAACAGTATACAAATCGGTTTTCATCCGCTTCGTTACGAAACGAAAACCATAAAAAGCGAGATCGTTAAAATCAATAACGAGGAGTTTAATTGTATACGCAATTTTGATTTAATGAATCCCTTCCTGATGAGTATTGTTAGCGGCTCGGATTTGTGGATGTTTATTTCGAGTTACGGCAGTCTTACCGCAGGCCGCATTAATCCCGACCATGCATTGTTTCCTTACTATACCGAAGATAAAATTCACGACAGCCGCGACGTTACAGGCAGCAAGACTATATTGATTGTTCGTAAAGATTCGAATAATTTTTTGTGGGAACCCCTTTCCGGTAAATACGAATCGATTTATAACTCCGAAAGAAATCTCTATAAAAATATTTCCGGCAACAAAATTATTTTCGAGGAAATTAATCACGACCTCAAGTTAGCTTTCAGATATCAGTGGACATCCTGCGACAAATACGGATTCGTAAAAAAATCTTTTATCGAAAATCTCGATGACGAAAAGGTCTCCGTCAGAATACTCGACGGTATTATGAATATAATGCCTTCCGGGACTAACAGAAGGTTCCAGCTCGAATACAGCTCGCTCCTCGATGCTTATAAAAAGAATGAATTGCTGGAAGAAATTAATCTCGGAATCTTTGCGCTCAGCTCCGTGCCAACGGACAGAGCCGAGCCCAGCGAATCTTTGGAAACATCTGTCGTATGGTCGTGCGGCTTACACGAAACGGACATACTTCTTTCGACAGATCAATTAAATAATTTCAGAAGCGACTCGGTCGTCTCGAAAGAACACAATTCCAACGGTAAACGCGGTAGTTATTTTATTCATTCTGAATTCGATTTAATACCGAGCGAACAAAAATATTGGTACATAGTCGCCGACGTTGATTATGACCACTCCAAACTCGTAGAGCTTATTTCAATACTCGAATCGGGAATCGACCCTGTCTCTTCGATTGAAAAAGAAATCGAAGAGGATACTTCGAAACTCAAATTATTAATAGCCAAAGCCGACGGTTGCCAGTTGACGAGCGACCGCCTGACAAATTACCGCCATCTCTCGAATGTAATGTTCAACATTATGAGAGGAGGAGTATTCGATAATAATTATAATATAGACAAAGACGATTTTATTAAATATCTCCGTGCGATAAGCGTCCGATCATATGACCAATATATTTCCCGTCTGGAAAAGCTTCCGGGCAGTATAACAAAAGATTCGCTTGTTCAATTTGCCGATGAGACCGGCGATAAAGAATTGCTCAGAATGGCAATTGAGTATATGCCTCTGTCTTTCAGCCGTAGACACGGCGACCCGAGCAGACCGTGGAATTTGTTCTCAATAGACATTAAAGAAGAATACGGTAATAAAGTTTATAATTACCAGGGCAATTGGAGAGATATATTCCAGAACTGGGAAGCTTTATCGTATTCGTTCCCTGAATATACCGAATCGATGATCTTCAAATTTCTTAACGCTTCAACTGCGGACGGATATAATCCGTACAGACTTACGAAAGAAAGTTTTGATTGGGAAGAATTAGACACGGACGACGAATGGTCGTACATCGGATATTGGGGCGACCATCAAATAATTTATTTACTGAAGCTCCTGGAAACGCTTTCGAAATTCAAACCGTCCAGACTCGCCGAGTTGCTCGAAGAAGATTTGTTTGTGTTTGCAAATGTCCCGTATAGGATTAAACCGTACGATGAAATTCTGAAAGACCCCAGAAATTCAATCGACTTCGACTATCAACTCAACGATAGTATAAAACAAAAAGTATCTACGCTGGGAGAGACCGGCAAATATTTGCTTGATAAAAACGACGTTCCCCACAGAGCGACATTAGCAGAAAAGTTGATAATCCCTCTAATGACCAAAATTTCGAATTTCGTGCCAGAAGCCGGGATTTGGATGAATACTCAAAGACCGGAATGGAACGACGCCAACAATGCTTTGGCAGGTTACGGAGCATCGATGGTTACGCTTTTTTACATGAGGCGATATATCGCTTTCCTGATAGATTTAATCGAAGACTTTGGAAATGATAATCTGACTCTTAGCAAAGAGCTCTGTGATTTTATAGAAGCCATTGAAAAAACACTCGCAGAATCAAAAGATTTGTTCAATGATAAATTAAACGACGAAATACGAAAAAAAATCGTCGACGGGCTTGGAAAAGCGGGAAGCGATTATCGAAACACGATTTATAACGCCGCGTTCCGCAAGGGTAAAGTGGGTTATGACAAGAATAAGTTATTGCGATTATTCAAACTGATGATGGAAATTATAGACCATTCGATAAAATATAACAGGAGAGAAGACGGATTATATCATTCGTATAATTTGATGGAAATTTCGGATAATGCAATATCAATTCATCGTCTGGATGAAATGCTCGAAGGGCAGGTGGCTGTTTTGAGTTCGGGGTATCTAACCGGCGGAGAAACGCTCGAATTACTCGACAGTCTGCGAAACAGCAGACTTTATAGAGCCGACCAGAAAAGTTATACGCTCTATCCTGTAAAAACATTGCCGCCTTTTATCAAAAAAAATCAAATACCCGATAGAGAAATTGAAAAGTCGCAACTATTAAAGACGATGCTGGCGAACAGGGATTACAGATTGATCGTCCCGGACAAAAACGGCAATTATCATTTCAAAAAGCATTTACGTAACGCTGCTTTGCTCAAAAACGAATTGGAAAAATTGAAAAATGATTACGGCGATTTAATAGAAAGTGAAAAAAATATTATTGTCGATATTTACGAAAAAGTATTTCAACATCGTTATTTCACAGGCAGGTCGGGCACATTTTATAAATATGAAGGAATCGGCAGTATCTACTGGCACATGGTATCCAAGTTGCTGTTGGCAGTGGAAGAGAATTATTATCGAATTATTTTTTCGGACAAGAATCTCAATCTGCTCGATAAGCTGAAAGAGCGATATTACGAAATAAAAGAAGGGTTGGGAATTCACAAATCGCCCGATGAATACGGAGCGTTTACTACCGATCCGTATTCGCATACGCCTCTCAATTCGGGAGTTCAGCAACCGGGTTTAACCGGTCAGGTGAAAGAGGATGTGATATCGCGGTTAGGAGAATTTGGAATTGTTATTAAAGAAGGACAAATTTCTTTTGTCCCTCATTTTTTGAACGACAATGAGTTCTTAAATAAATCGCAAATATTCAACTACTACGATGTTTACGAAAAAGAACAGACAATGATAATTAATGCCGGGATGTTGATATTTACTTATTGCCAGGTGCCGATAGTCTATTCATTATCTGACGAATCGAAAATTATTGTAAACCTGACAGACGGTGAACGCGAGGTGGAAGAAGGATTAGTCCTTTCGAGAAAATGGAGCGATTCTATCTTTAAGCGCGAAGGAAAAATTTCGAGCGTTATCGTATTGATAAATAATATAAATAAGCAATAAAAAATAGGTGGTTTATGAAGAGGCTACAAAACTATTTTATGATACCGATACTCCTTTTTTTATTAATCCCCGGTATTATATACGCCAGTTCTAAAATCAGAGGTAAGGTTGTCGATAAAGGCACGGGGGAGCCGATACCGGGTGCTAATGTTATTTTGAAAAATACGAATCTAGGCGCAGCTACCGATATCGAAGGCGAATATATTATTTTGGGCGTTCCCCCGGGAAAATATACGCTTCAGATATCATATCTGGGATATAAACCTCAGCAATTTGAAATCGAAGTGCCCGACAACAGAACTCTCGAATACAATGCTAAACTCGAATACATGGTATTGGAAGGCGAAGAAATATTAATTACCGCACAAGCGGAAGGGCAGATTCAAGCGATTAATCAGCAGAAGAGCGCATTGACGGTGAAAAATATAGTATCCGCTTCTAAGATCGAAGAATTGCCCGAAGCAAATGCCGCAGAAGCGGTGGGACGTTTGCCCGGCATATCTCTTTTACGCGAAGGCGGCGAAGGCAGCAAAGTGGTAATTAGAGGCTTGTCTCCGCAATACAATAAAATTCAGTTGAACGGAGTAAGCATGGCTGCTACCGGCGAAGCCGACAGAAGCGTTGACCTGAGTATGATTTCGCCTTACATACTTTCCGGTATCGAAGTCAGTAAAACAGCCATGGCAGACCAGGAAGCCGATCACTTGGGAGGCACCGTCAATTTTATTCTGAAAGGAGCTCCCAAAAAACCTGTGTTTAATTTTACCGCGCAAGGAGGTTATAACGGTTTGCGTGATGAAATCGGCAACTATTATTATGTGCTGGGCGGAGGCAAAAGATTCTTTGACGACAAACTTGGCGTCTTTACCCAGCTTAATCTGGAACGAACGGACAGGAGCAACAACAGCGCCGGCGCCGGATATCAAATGCAGCACGATACTCTTACGCTTGCCAACAGTTTGAATCTCGAAGATATCGACAGAGTTAATAAGCGAATGGGCGGCGTTCTTGTGCTCGACTACGAATCTGCCACAACGAAAATAAAACTGTCAAACACGCTTAATAGAATCGACATCAACACTTTCCTGCGTCAGGAAAATTTCGACCCGGTTGGAAGGAATCATAATTACTACGGCAATTATTCCGAACGCAATCTGCTGACTATGATTAACGCGCTCGATGTGGAACAGTTTATAGGCGACTTAAAAATAACCGGCGGAGCCAGTTATTCCAGATCTTCCAATAAATTGCCGGAACAGATTTCGATGAATGCTCAAGAAGCTAATGCGTTCGTAAGGAGCTGGACGTGGGACGATTATCAGATATATCCTTTTGATATTGTAACCAAAGCTTTAAACGATACAACTAAGACTTACCTTAACAGATTTGTAAAAAGCAACAGCGACATGCTCGAAGAAGAAGAAGCCGCCAATCTGAATTTTGAATGGGGCTTTAGAATCGGTGAAGCTGATATTAAATTGAAATTCGGCGGCGAATATAAGCATAAATATAAAAAGTACGACTACGAACAGAGCGAAATACCGATTGCATGGAACGACTTGGATATCGTTAGACTCTATCTGAAAGACAGATTCGGTCTGACCAATTACGATATCGCCGGCGATTTTCCGTATGCTCCCTTTATCGACAGGAATTACACTGCGGGCGATTTCAAAGCCGGTATCGATTATACGATCAGTCGCGTGCCGGACAAAAATACTATGGTAGACGTTTATCATGAAATTGAAAACCTGACCAGCGTACGCGGTATTCCCACCGGAAAGACAATTTATTATGATTATGTGCCCTCCAATTCAAACGACTATTACGGTTACGAAAATTATTTCGGGGCATATATTCTGCCGACAATTACATTCGGAAACAATAAAGTTATATTCATACCCGGTTTCAGATACGAATATAATAAGACCGAATATACGGCAAACAGATCCAACAGCCCGGGAAGAGACACGGATCCTTATGTGTATTTCTCGTACACTTCGACGCGTAAGAACAATTATCTGCTTCCAATGATTCATCTCAAGTATCAGGTTACCGATTGGTTCGATGTTAGAGCAAGTTATACGCAGACGCTATCCCGTCCCGATTACAACAGAATTATACCGACATGGACAACCTACGGCAACAGCATTACGTGGAATAATGTGAATTTGAAACCTGCGGAAGCCAAAAACTTAGACATTTTCTTCTCGTTTTATACGGATAAATTGGGCTTGTTGACATTTGGCGTATTCAACAAGCAAATAAAAGGATTTATATACGGCGCTACTACCTGGATTGCAGATTCGTCTTATTTGCAACCTGAATGGCCTGCAAGCGTTAAACCGGGCGGTCAAATAAACGGTTTCATCAATAATCCGAATACTGCTAAGCTTTGGGGTATTGAAGCCGAATGGCAGTCGAATTTCTGGTTCCTGCCGGGCATTTGGCGCGGATTGGTAATTAACGTCAATTATACTTATACCCACTCCGATCTGAAATATCCCAGAACAGTTCCTATTTATGAATACGTGAAAGTAGGTCCAATTAAGATACCTAAAATAGTCGGCACAGGCGACGGAAGTTATAACGCGCGCCTGCTTGATCAGCCAACGCATATTTTTAATTTCACTGTGGGATTCGACTACAAAGGATTCTCTGTAAGAGGTTCGGCTCAATTCAAATCCGACGTATTCCGCGCAGACAACTGGTATAAAGAGCTGCAGCAAACAACCGATCCGTTAACATTGTGGACCGTAAAAGTAAGACAGATGCTGCCGGTTGACGGTCTGCAAATCTACTTCAACGTAAATAATCTGACTAAAGCTGTGGACCAGACTTCTAATTACGGCACGGGTTGGTTCAGCTACCGAAGCTATTACGGTCTGACTGCAGATTTGGGAATTACATATACGCTAAATTAAACTTCAGGAGGTGGTTTGATATATAACAAATTAATAGCTCAATTAACAACAAAAAACACTCATTAATCAATTAGGAGGTACAATGAAGCTGAAAAAACTTTTACTGTTTATTCTGACGGTAACGCTCTATGGGGGAGTGATATTTGCACAACAAACGGACACTGTCTACGTGCCTGCGAACAAAGAAAACGGCGACCCGTACGTCAATTCGCTTATCGATTATATAGTTGCCGATACAAACGCCGCAGGCGAACAGTTGCATTCCGTATATAAACTCGAAAGAGGGAGTTTCTACATTGTCGACAAAGCCGTCGACTTGAAAAATCCCGTTAAAATTGTTGCCGACCCGCCGGTTGAAAACGATCCGGAAAAAGCTCCGCCGAAAATCTTATCAAATGTTACCGCTGACGGAGGAACAGCCACAATGAATCTCATTAATACCTGGGCTGACATTACAATTAAAAACGTATGGTTGGCTGGCATTGACGCCGGAGGTCAAAACAGAGGCTGGGGATATGGACAGGCATTGGCTGTTCAGGATTCTTTTGTTACGGTTACGCTCGACGGCGTCTGGCTCGATTATAACGGCTGGTCTGCAATAGCTACAGCACAGCCTCACACGAGCTGGTTCATCAATAACCTCCACGCTCGCAACGAGCAAAATCCGGGCGACCAATGGACGACGTTTGTCTTTTTCTTAGAAAATGCGGGAGTAGTGGATACTTTTGTCGCTAAAAATTGCACCTACTTCCAATCGAACAGCTTCTTTATATTTCCTCCTGATGTAATCCAATATATTGAAGTTGACCACTGTACATTCGTGAATTTGTTAAAGTGGCCCTTCCACGAAACACAGTGGTTAAAAGCCAAATTTACCAATAATATTTTCTATAATGTGAGCGCTCTTTCTTTGACCGAAACGGAAGAAGAAGGTCAGGATCCCGATCACCTTGAATACGGCCTGATTAACGTCGATACACTCGCCGCCAATGAACTGGGCCAACCCGGCCAATATACTATTCCCGAAAGTGAAAGAGAGATAATTGTAAAGAATAATCTTTATTACTTTACTCAGGATCTCCAGGATTACTGGGCTAATAACGACTCCGTTAAAGCTCAGGTTTGGATGAACAGCCGTACAAGAGCCATGTTCGATAACGACACCGAATGGCCCGGTTTGGTCGAAGAAAATACCTGGAACCAGGATCCGATGTTCAACGATTTTCCTCAGCTTTCGGAAGCTACCGCAAAATTGGTTCAGGTATGTCTGGATATCAGAGCGGGCTCAATGCACGAATGGGATTGGGACGCCGACCAGGTTTCCGATCCCCAATTCTATCGTTTGATCAATCCTTATCCGCTGCCTGAAAACTTCAGATCTTACGCAGGATTGGTAGGCACCGACGGACTGCCGATTGGAGATCTCAGATATTATCCCGATTTGGTAAGCGTTGAAGAAAATTCGAATGGCGTTCCGAATGATTTCCAACTGCTGCAAAATTATCCCAATCCGTTTAATCCCTCGACAATCATCAGATTCAATCTCAACAAATCCGGTTATGTAAAGCTAAGCGTATTTAATTTGTTGGGAGAAAAAGTAATTACTCTGGTTGACGACGTTAAAAATGCAGGAAGTCATTTTGTAACTTGGAACGGAAAAAATTCCGCCAGCATAAGCGTGCCTGCAGGTATTTATTTCTATAAACTAGAAATGGAAAATAATATCCAGGTCAAGAAGATGATGTTACTTAAATAGCCTCCACTTCAGGGCGCCTGTTATATTGGGCGCCCTGTATTATTTTTTTATCCTATTTCATTTTAACTGCGGGGCGGTGATGAGCGGCAAAAAGATATTACCCTTTATTGTGTTATTTTTTTTAATTCTTCCTGAAAGATATGCTCAAAAAATATCGGAATCATTTTACCCTCCTTACATATCGGATTCGTTGGCAGTCTATTTAACGCCGGATAAATTTGATGTAACCCCAAATTCGGAAGGCGACGACACGCAAGCTCTGCAGAACGCGATAGACGAGGTTGAAGAAAAATCGAAATACGGTATTGTTTTTATTCCGGAAGGCGAGTATGAAATTTCGGGTACGGTTTATATTTGGAAGGGAATAAGAGTAATTGGTATAGGAAAAAACAAACCGGTTTTTCTACTTAAAGAAAACACTCCGGGCTTCAGCGGCGAAGAGAACAAATATCTGTTCCACTTTGCCAGCAATAAGCCCCGTAAGGGACAACCGATACGAGACGCAAACCCGGGTACATTTTACAGCGCCCTTAGTAACGTTGCAATAGTTATCAATGACGGTAATCCGTCCGCTGTTGCTGTTCGTTCGCATTTTGCGCAGCATTCTTACATTTCTCATGTCGATTTCAATATCGGAAACGCTCTGGCAGGCATCGAAGAAATCGGCAACGAAATTGAGGACTGCCGGTTTGTGGGGGGGAAATACGGCATCATAGCAACTAAAACTTCGCCGAGCTGGCCATTCCTTATGATTGACTGTATTTTCGAGGATCAAAAAATTGCAGCCATTAAAACAGAAGAAGCAGGGTTTACTATAGTTAACTCGATCTTTCGGAATTTACCGAAAGCAATTACTGTTAACCCCGACAGAGCTGAAAGACTGTTTATTACCCGCTCTTATTTTGAAAACATCACGGGCGCTCTTCTTACGATAAGCGAAGAATATAATTCAACCGCTCAATATAGTTTGAAAAATGTATCGTGTAAAAACGTTCGTACTCTTGCGGCATTCAGAAAAAGCGGAAAAATTATTGAGTCGCCCGCTGCGAAATTTCGAATAATCGATTTTATCCACGGACTTCAGATCGACAGCCTTAACGCGCCTTCGGAAATAAAGACGACTTTCGAATATGACAATGATTACAAACAATTAAAGAACTATATAAAAGAAATACCGCCCCTCCCAAAAGATAAAGAATGGATGAATATTAAAATGCTCGGGGCAAAGGGAAACGGAATCGATGATGACACCCGGATTATAAAAGAAGCGATTTCAAAATACGACGTTATTTATTTCCCAACGGGAAGATATAAAGTGAAAGAGACAATACGACTTAATAAAAATACAATATTAATCGGCCTTAATCCCATAACAACTCAACTAGTCTTGGAAGAAAAACTGCCTGAATTCAGTAAAGAAGGCAGTCCGCTCGCTGTTTTGGAAACTCCGGAAGGAGGCAGTAATATTATTACGGGTATCGGCGTGGATCCGGGACTTTACAATAACAGAGCGGTCGCTGTTAAATGGATGGCAGGTAGAAAATCTCTAATGAACGACGTTCGCCTTCTCGGAGGGCACGGTACTTATACGGCATCCGGTAATTACGTTCCGATTTATAACGAATACCGAACCGGAGACCCGCTGAAAGATTGGGACTGGGATAAACAATATTGGAGCCTCTGGATTACAAACGGAGGAGGAGGGATATTTAAAGATATCTGGACGCCTAATACGTATGCAACGGCTGGATTATATATTTCTGAGACGAGCGCTCCAGGTAAAATTTATGCAATGTCGGTAGAGCATCACGTACGTAATGAAGTGATAATAAAAAACGTATCCAACTGGGAAATATACGCTTTGCAAATGGAAGAAGAGAGCGCAGAAAGTCCCGAAGCGCTTCCATTGAGGATTGAAAATTCATCTAATTTGCTCTTTGCCAATCTATACCTTTATAGAGTTATAAGAATGAAAACTCCTTATCCCTACGGCATAATTGTAAGCGACAGCAGAGATATAGAATTCCGCGGCATTCACGTTTACAGTCCCACGGCGCTTTCATACGACAATACATTGTACGACATAAATAAAAATATATATGTGCGAGAAAGAGAAATTGCTCGATTAACAGTAAAAGGCGATGAATCCCAACAGGAACGATACGAAGTAGAAAAATTGGTAGGAGGTTTTGAGTTTATTACAGGCGCGGTTCTGGACGATAATGGGGACGTCTATTTTACCGATTCACGTTTTAAAAAGATTTATAAATGGTCGGTAGATAAAAATACGCTTTCTACGGTAAAGGACTTAACATTCGAACCGGCGGCATTGGCTTTTGACAAGAGCGGCAATTTAATTATCACGTCGGCTTTCGGAGAGGCTTACAGCGCCAATTTGAAAAATACGGATGAAAATCTTACGCCCTTGAAAACAATTAAACCCGGGGAGATAATGCCTCGTTTTGCAGCTCATCCTTCGCATCTGTGGCGGGACGAACACGATTTTTTGATAATTACCGCGGACTCGGCAGCTTGTTATCCTTACAGCCATTCTTCTTATACTATGTACTTCAGAAACAACAGCAATCCGTTTGAAGAATATTTTATCTCGACAGACAGCTCCTTGATTATACCAAAATATAACGACCTTAACAGAGCGGTAGCGCTCAGATATGCAGTCCCGGGCAATGAATTTTATATGGCTGATGAATTCGGTCAGAAAACCTGGAAGTTTAAAGTCAAACAGAACGGTATGCTTGCCGACCCTCATTTATTCGCCGAGCAGGGAGAACACGACGTAGCAGTCGATTCGAAAGGCAATGTCTACATTCCCGCAGGCGATATTTACGTATACGATAATACGGGAAAACTACTGAAAAGAATCAAAGTACCGGAACGCCCGACAAACGTTGTGATTGACGGTAAAAAGAATCTGCTTTATATAGCTGCAAGAAGTTCAATATATATTTATAAAATAAAAGAGTAGCCTTTTAAGGTACGCAATAAGAGGGCATAATGAAGAATATTACTTCGATTATTTTTCTGATAACAATTTTTAATACGCATGCGCAGGTTATACTGAAAGATACCGTAATAACTTGGCGCACTTTCGAATATACGCTTAATGACGACAATTCAATTGACTCTTTTTCTCCGGAGCCGTTCGACACAACCTCGGTAAAATTCAACGCGTATATTCTCGAAAACGAGTACTTGAAAATATTATTGTTGCCGGAATTCGGCGGCAGAATTCTCTCTCTTATTTATAAACCGACAGGACACGAGCAGCTCTACAGAAATCCGGTCGGCGTTCCGTATGGCGTCGGTCAGGATTGGTTTTATTATAAATGGCTGATGGTCTACGGCGGTATATTCCCTACATTGACGGAGCCCGAACACGGCAAAGCCTGGTTATTACCGTGGGAATTTAAAGTAGTCCGTCAATCAGAAGACAGTATAAAATGTGTTATGAGATGGCGGGATACGGTTGAATTTAAAAACGCCGACCCGAATAAGTGGAAATATGGCATAACCGATATCGAATGCAATTATTATATAACTCTTGTTAAAGGGAGCTCGGTTCTTAAAACCGAAGTAGAACTTAAAAATAACAAAAACGAAACTGTCGAGTACGAGTACTGGACTTGCATAACTCTGGCTCCAGGCTCCGACAGGAATAATCCGTTTTGTACGGACGGGCTGGAGATCATTGTTCCGGCGGATAAAATAAAAATACCTGCATGGTATCCCGATATTGCCCGGCAGGAAAAACATGTAACGGGACAAAGAGGCGTCTATTATTTCGATAAGCTGCGACTTTGGAAGAATTGGGTCAACGACGGTATCGCTTATGTATGGGATGATGAAAATCTTAATTACTGGGGAGTAATAAACCATGACAACGAGGAAGGCTTGATTAGAGTTGCGGATAATAACATTACTCCTGGTATAAAAATCTGGGCATGGAAATTTGACGATTATGAAAACGTCAATCCGTTCGAGAATCCGGATAATGTTAAACGACCTTACGTGGAATTGTGGGCGGGCAATTCGCACGAATTTTTCGAACCCGCTATTCTGTCCGCCGGCTCCACTCTCAAATGGCGGGAAACATTTTTCCCTACCGTAAAATTGAATAAAATTACCAAGGCAAATTATAATTTCATTCTATCGATCGACACCGCCGGATTTTTTTACAACAAAGAATTTGAAGTGATATTTGTTACTGACAATCCCGGGGACGAGCATATTGTAATAATCGAAGCCGAAGGCGATACCAATTACACAGTATCCGAAATCAATTTAATGCCCGATCCGCGCAAAGGAAACGAAGTATTGCTAAAAATACCAGACGATGTTTTTAATAATAATATCGATTCATTGAGAGTAAAGGTTGCAAATTTATACAGGAATAAAAGTATAGACGTTGCAGTATCCCCGGATAAAATTACATCCGTAAAAGAAAGCGGAGCGGAAATAGCAAATGAATTTTATCTTAAACAAAACTATCCCAATCCGTTTAACCCTGTTACGAATATCGAGTATTATATTCCCGAAACGGGCAATGTTAAAATTGTTGTATTTGACGCGCTGGGCAAAGAGGCTGAAACAATCTATCATGGAAATCAAATTGAAGGAAAACATATCGTGAGTTGGAACGGCAGCCAATACGCATCCGGAATTTATTTCTACGGAATTTATTATAACGGAAAATCGAAAGTAAGAAAAATGATTCTGATGAAGTAGTATACTCTTTTCTTTATTTTAAAGTAACCGGTTCGATTAGCCAATGCGGTTACGAGTCCGGAATACTTAAATCCTCTTCCTTATATCTCTGCTTTTCGTAAAATATTTTTTTATACTTGCCATAATTAATCGCGAAACAAAAATGAGATAAGAATGAAAGTCGTAAAAATAATCGTGTTAGTCGTAATCGCTTTATCGATTGCCCGGAATACAGAGGCGCAAGGCAAAGAGAACGTTAAGAATTACAAAACGCTAAAGTTTGTAAGTTTTCCCGACTTTTTCAACTTCGACATACCGGAACCCTGGCCGGATTATGATACTGCGGTCGCTTATTTTTTGGAACAGGTAAAAAGCGAAGAACCGTCGTTTGTATTAATTGCGGGGGACCTTGTAAACGGTCACTGGTGGGACAGTCCTCAATGCGTAGAACATTTGGGAACCCTCTATTATTCCGGATGGATAAGAAGACTCAATAAGTTCGGTTTGAAATATTATACCGCAGTGGGCGATCACGAACTGGGCGACGATCCCTGGCCGCCCGAAAAAATTAAATTAATTCCTTATTTCGAAAATGTTTACAGAAAAATCCTTGCGATGCCCGAAAATGGCCCCGACGGCAAAAAAGGGTTGGCTTATTTTGTAAGAGAAGGAGATTTGCTGCTGATTACCGTTGAAACTTTTGAGGTAGAGTCGGACACGATGAATGTGGGAGTGATAGGCGAACAGCTTGAATGGGTAAAAAAAGTATTAAACGAAAATAAAGACGCGAAGTTTAAGATTGTGCAAGGGCATGTTCCGATATGGGGCGAAATAAAAGCGCGCTCCTCGAGCAAATTGATGCTGAACGGAGGAAAAGAAAGCGAGTTCTATAAATCTTTGAAAGAATATGGCGTCGATTTATACCTTGCTGGCGAATTTCACGATGTTACAATTCTCGAATCGGACGGCGTCTGGCAAATTGTCCACGGATCTTCTTGGGGAAGAAAAGTCGTTAACACGCTCGACTATCTCGTAGGCGAGTTGTGCGGCAACCGGTTAAAACTTACGATGAAAAGAATTTATATGGATGCCGTAGGCGACCGTATGTGGAATCTCAATAAGGAGAGAGGACCGAGAGAGAAAGTCATTATTAATAAAAAGACGCTCTTGAACGGACCTGAAATTACCGGTACCCTGACAATAACCAGTGAAGACAATAAAAAGATTTATTCGGAAAAAACCGGCTATTTTAAATAATATTTTTTTTCTGTAAATACTTATAGAGGCGTCGAATAATTCTTATTCTTCCATTAAACTGCAATTTTGAATATAAAAAAACGGACTGCCCGGCGCCAAAGCCGGGTCAGCCCGCCGTTATATTATTTTACAATATAAGCGCCCACGGACTTGAATCTTTTCCCGATTAACTTTTCAATTTTAGCCGGTAAATCCGTACCCGTATTAGCTGCGGGAAATCCCTTTAACAGTTCCAGATTGTGCAGTTCAATGCTTTTGAATAACGGACCGTTGTAGTTTTTGAAATATTTACTATGCTTAGTGTACTGAGGAAATTTATCCGCAAAGTCGTCGTAAGAATCGAACAGATATTGACAGCGCTCGTTATCCGCAGGGCTCCAAATGAAAGCCGGCTTATGCGGATTGTCCGATTTGTGTACGTATACGTTATAATCGAGCTTTGTTACTTGCGGGTCGTTAATCGTATCGCAAATTGAAGCCGGCTGCCAAACGTAGAGCAGGGGTCTGTTGTAGCTTTCGTCGGCATACAAAAGATTGTTTACGAATTCATGTCCCACTCTTTCGTCCACGTCGGGGCCCGTGCTCGGATGCCATCCGAAATGGTCGCCTTGAGCGCTTCTTTCGTTGCGCGATATGCACGCCATACTGTTTATGAAAGTGTTGTTGTAGAATTTCACATTCGAGCTGTTAAGCGCCCAGACTCCATGGTCGCAATTTACAAATACATTTCCCGCGCAGACAGCGCCTTTGGAAATTTCGAAGAAAAATCCGTTGTCGCTTGGCCAGGGACGTTCAATTGAATAAGGCGATGTATAATCGCCAATGTTTTCAATCCAGTTGTTGATAAAAACTCCGTCCACGTTGCCCACGTCGTACCAGATTCCGTTAGAGTAGGGATGGTCAATAACGAGATTGTCATTGCAGGTAACCCGATAACATTGATTGAAAATTTTAACCGCTGCGGGATAATATCCTGTAATACGTTCAATATTATTCCTCTTTATGATATTTTTCTCAAGAAGAACATCTGATGAACTGAGTATGTAGAGACCTTCGGTGCTTGTGTCGCTGATCAGGCAATTACGGATAACGAGACTATCGCCCCTGAAATAGCCAGCTACTCGCGAACAGTAAGTTATCGTACAATTTTCTATTACTGTTCCGACCACGTCTTTACCGTGATTCTTTTCGTCCGATAAGCCTTCGGGGTCTTTGCCTTCGATTTCGATTGCGCGGTAAGCATACTGAGTCAACGTAACGCCTCTGAGCATGAATCCTTTATTATCCGGAGCTTTTCCGTTTACCTCTTTCGTCGTTCTTATAAGGGCGGCGTCGAATGCCGTAATTTCGACTAAATGTTTTTCGGGGTTAATCCCGATATAAACCAATCCTCTGTCGTAGTCGATGTAATAACTGTTCTCATCCACTTCGCCTTCCCAGCCGGCAGATTGGAGAAATTTGCCGTCGACAAAAACCATGTCGTTGTTGAATTTATGCAATGGCGTTTTTTTCCCTTCGCGATTCCTGCGCCACCAGCTCTGCGGTTTGGAAGGGAAGAGACGTTCCCATTTTGTAATCCACAGTCCGTTACCCAGGTCTTCCCATTTGTCCGCCACATACGTGCCTTTGAGAATCGGTTGTTCGTCCAGATACGGTTGAACTATAATACCCTGGTTGAAAATCAGATTTCCCGTACGATAAACTCCGCCGCGCAATATAATCGCGTCCCCTGTTTTTGCTCTTTGAAAAGCCGATTCAATAGCGGTCGGTTTATCGAGGCTTACTCCATCGGCTGCTGCGTCGCCGTCCGGAGAAACATAGTAGACGGTTCCGCTAATATCTGGAATATTATATTTCAACGTCATCGGGCCGTAAGGACCTCCGGAAGGTTGAGCTGTAAGAGAAACGTTGAGGGCGATTGTTATTAAAAGCAGTAATTTCAAAAACGATGTTTTCTTATTGCGTGAAATTGTTTTCATATCTCCCCCGGTTTATTATACTATAAGAAAAAATAATTAACGATTATAAGTTAATAAAAATAAGTGTATCGAATACAATAAATGGTTGCGAATATAGCCGTTAATTTTTGAGCTGTTTCAATTTGCTTTTGGCTGTCCTGTAGCCTATTTCAATTAATTCTTCGGCTTTGTTGAACTCGAGGAGCTTGTATTTGCCCGTATCGGGTTCAATCAAAATATCCGGTTTGGCTATCTGCATTGTAAGTTCGCTGATCTGTACCTGAACTATTATGAACATTTGATAAAGCACTTCCCAAAATTTAGGGTCGGGAGTTTCATTGCGGTTGTTGATATAGTGGAGAGGATTTTTAATAAAGTACTGAATTTTTTCGTTGAGCGACAATTTTTTAAGTTCGCTGTCGGACATTCGTTTATTGTCGGATTCGGGTATTTGATTTATGCCGTAAGTTTCGAATCTTCGCAGATTGACGGCTATTACTGTATCGACATTATGTTTTCTAACTATATCGACGGGCGTAGGATTTACGAGTCCGCCGTCGAGTAATTTATATTTGCCGTATGTAACCGGGGAAAATATTATCGGTAGCGAAATACTTGCTCGTATTGCCGTTGTCAAATCGCCTTTGTCGAGCGCTACCATCTTTCCCGTTAAAATGTCGGTGGCAATTGCAGAAAAGGGTATTCGAAGATCATTAAAATTCTTACCGCCGAAAATCGTGCTCAGGAATTCATCCAAATAATCGGAGTTGACAAGCGAAGACAGTGAAAGGGTGGGGGTAAAAATTTTTGCCATCAGCTTCCAGTTGGTTTTTAATGCAATCTCTTCAATTTCTTTGGCGCTCAGTCCCATTGCATAAGCGCCGCCAATTAATGCTCCGATGCTGCTGCCCGATATATAATCTATTTTGATGCCGTATTCTTCGATTGCTTTGAGCACACCGATATGCGTTAGTCCTCGGGCTGCTCCAGTTCCCAGAGCAAGACCGGTTTTGTTATGTCTTTTGTCCATTTTACCCGTAATTAAAAAAGAGAAAATATAATTTACAAATTTATGACGGATTATATCGGATTTTATTATTACTTTCTGAAAAATTATGCTTTCTTTACTTGACAAAACAAAATAGATATCTTACTTTTGCTTAAAGGTTTTCGAAAACCTTTTCGTTGGTTTCTCTTACTTATTTCCTGTCCACTTTTGAAATTTAATGATGATTAAGGGGAGGGTCGTTTTGGCTGGTTTCGACATTAAAACCATCGTAGGTGAAAACTACGGCGGCGAGCAAAAAGATTTCATTGCCGCTCTGGCAGATGAAATTTCCCGCTCGATTGAAGATAAATACAGCGCCCTGTTCAAAAGTTCATATCCTCTTATCCCCGTAGGAGTATCGAACAGACATATACATCTTACCGAAAAAACCTTCAAAAAACTATTTGGGCAGGATGCAAAATTCGAAGAAATGCGCCCGCTTTACCAACCGGGAGAATTTGCTTCGAAGCATACACTGACAATCGTAGGCTCTAAATTGAGAGCAATCGAAAAAGTAAGAATTCTCGGACCCTTAAGAAAATACGACCAGGTTGAAATATCGCTTACCGATTCTATCTATCTGGGTTTGAATCCGCCGGTTACAAATTCGGGCTCGCTCGATACCGCCGCTCCTATCACCCTTGTTGGACCCAAATCCTCGGTCTTTCTCGAAAGAGGCGCAATTATTGCCAATCGACATATCCACATGACTTCCGGGGACGCGCTCGTATTGGGCGTAAAAAACGGCGATTACTGTAAAGTTAGAATAGCGGGAATCAAAAGTACGATTTTTGAAAATGTGTTGATTAGAATAAATGACAACTGGCGGCTTCAAATGCACCTCGATACAGACGACGCCAATGCGGCGTTTATAAAAGGCGAAGTTTATGCCGAGTATCTGGGAAAAATGTAAATATGAAATTCGGATTGGTCATAGGGAGCGTGGTTTCAACCAAAAAAGCGGGCAAATTGAAAGGATTGAAAATTCTGGTTGTTAATTATCTTAATGAAAATCTGGAGAGAACTTCTCACACTTCCGCCTGCGTCGATACGGTTAACGCCGGCGAGGGCGATATTGTTCTGCTCTGCTCGTCTTCTTCGGCAAGATTGACCGAACAGACAAAAGACGCGGCAACCGATAATACTATTATCGGAATTGTCGATTCGGTGTCGCACGGAAATAAAATTATTTACAAAAAAAATAGTCGATCTTGAGCGGTATTAATATTAAAAAATTAATCGAACTGATAGTTACGGAGGTTATAAACGAACTCGATAAGAGAGGATATGAAATTACATTTGTAGATAATAAGGACAATGAAAACAAAAACGATTCATACGAAATTGATATGAGAGAATTCAAAACTCCCGTGCTTACTGAAAATATGCTGACGCAAGCGGGTAATAATTTTTCCCGAATAGTCATTCCCAAGGGAACGGTTATTACTCCGGGCGCCAAGGAATTTATTAATAAAAAAAGAATAAAAATAATTTATAAACAAATCTGATAGGAGTAAAAATGGCAAAAGGAGTAGCTCTCGGTTTTATTGAAACCAGAGGTAATACGGGAGCGGTCAACGCAATCGACGCCATGCTCAAAACGGCAAATGTAGAATTTGTAAAGCGAGTAGAAATCGGCGGCGGATATGTTACCGCATTGGTAAGAGGCGAAGTAGGCGCCGTCCGTTCTTCGGTTGAAGCCGGAGCGGAAGCGGCTGCTAGAGTAGGCGAACTGGTCTGCACAAACATCATACCCTCGGCTCACGAGGAAGTATTCGAATTATTAATGTTAAACAAATAGGAGCGTAACATGCTGGAAGCATTGGGCATCATAGAAACTTTGGGTTTTACAGCCGCAATTCAAGCTGCCGATGCAGCCGTTAAATCCGCTAATATAAGATTGGCGCAATGGGTCAAAGTTGGCGGCGGAAGAGTAAGCATTATTATTAGAGGCGACGTAGCGGCGGTTAAAGCCGCCGTCGACGCGGGCGTTCAGGCCGCTTCGAATATCGGAAATGTTTTGTCGGAGGTTATTATACCTCGCCCTTCGGATAAAATTTCGGGTAAGTTTCCGATTGAACCGCTAAATTTAAAGAAACAGTAAAAAAAATTTAAACGGGGAATCAAGTGGATTTGAACGAAAATGAAATTCGAAAAATTGTTGAACGGGTAGTTGAAAAGGTAATGTCGCAAACGATTGCCGGCTCATCCGGCGCAAAAGGCGATTGGGGCGTTTTTACGGAGATGAACGACGCGGTCGAAGCGGCTCACGAAGCTTTCTTGCAATTTAAGGACAGAAGTATTCAATGCCGCAAAAAATTTATCGACGCGGTTCGAAAAATGGCTCTCGAAAATAAAGAAGAATTGGCGCAAATGACCGTTGAAGAAACAGGGATGGGTCGAGTCGACCATAAAATATCAAAATACGTCAATGCGGCAAATCATAGCCCCGGAGTGGAATATTTGCAGCCGGAAGCCTGGTCGGGCAGGAACGGATTGGCAGTCGACGAATACGCCCCGTTCGGAGTTATAGGAAACATTTCGCCGAGCACGCATCCGGGCCCGACAATAATTAACAATATTATTATTCAATTAGCCGGCGGAAATACGATTGTTTTTAACCCTCATCCTTCGGCTAAAAAGGTAAGCGCAAAAGTAATTCAGTTGGCAAATAAATATATGTACGAAGCCGGCGCTCCGAAGAATCTCGTAACCTGCGTTGCCGAACCGACGCTTGAAACTGCCAGGACTCTGTTCGGGCATGACAAGGTTGAACTATTGTCTGTAACCGGCGGTCCTCAGGTAGTTAAAATGGCTCTTGAGTATCCCAAAAAAGTTATCGCCGCCGGACCGGGCAATCCTCCCGTTCTGGTTGACGAAACAGCCGACCTTGAACTTGCAGCGCAGGAAATTACAATGAGCGCAAGTTTCGACAATAATATTCTCTGTATTGCCGAAAAGGAAATTTTCGTTGTCGACAGCGTATTCGAACGTTTTATGGCTGAAATGGAAAGAGCCGGTAATTATCGACTGTCGACCGAAGAGATGAACCGCCTGGCAGAAAAAGCGCTGGAATTGTCGGGTAAACACTGGCTGATAAAAAGAGATTTTGCCGGAAAAAGCGCTGCGGTATTGGGCAAAGCGCTCGGGCTTAATCTGCAAGGTGACGTGCCGTTATTGTTCGGCGAAGTGGAAAAGAATCATCCGTGGGTGGTTGCCGAACAGATGACCTGTTGCATACCTGTCGTACGTGTAAAAAATTTCGAAGAAGGTTTGCAGGCGGCGCTAAAAGCCGAACACGGTTTTAAACACACTGCAAGTATTTTTTCCAGAGACCTTGAACGCGTTACAATATTTACCAGAGTGTTGGACTGCGACGTGCATGTAATTAACGGCGGAACTTTAAGGGGTAACGGCGGCGATCTCGGAGAAGGATACTTTTCCCATACGATTGCTACTCCGACGGGAGAGGGAATTTGTACTCCTATTCATTTTGTAAGAAAACGACGTATTATGACTCATAAATCATTCAGATTTGTATAAAATTTTTAATTGAAGGAGAATAAAATGGCAATTAAAAACGCTATCGGTATTTTAGAGACAAAAGGATTTGCGCCTTTGGTGCTCGGCGCGGATACGGCTGTAAAAGCGGCAAACGTAGACGTCGTCGAGTGGCGGCAGGTCGGGAGCGGATATGTTTCCTTTGTAATCGAAGGAGATGTAGCCGCTGTGCGCGCCGCTATTGATGCGGCAACAGACGCCGCTTCACGAATTGGAGAGGTTATTTCTCAATTGGTTATACCGCGTCCGGTAGACGAGTTGGACGAATCATTTAATCGAAAATCTAAATGATATTTGCCAAAGTCATAGGGAGCGTGGTTTCAACTCATAAAGACCCTAAATTAACGGGTAAGAAAATGCTTCTATGTAAGGAAGTAAACCATGAGGGGAAACCGATGGGTTCATATCATGTGGCTATTGACGCCGTTCAGGCGGGAGAGGGCGATTTTGTTCTTTTAACGTACGGTTCGTCTGCCCGTATGACCGAAACCACTAAAGATTCTCCCATCGATGCGGTAATCGTTGCAATTATTGACGACGTTCAGATTACAAAAAAGATTACGGCGCAGAAATGAAATTGGGAATCGTTATCGGCAAAACCTGGGCTTCTAAAAAAGTGAAAGAATTGGAAGGCTGCCATCTATATGTAGTTCAGCCGGTTTCATCCGAATCCAATCCGGTAGGAAATCCGCTTGTGGTTGCCGACCCGAAAAACATTGCGGCAGAAGGCGATCTGGTGGTCTATGTTACGAGCACCGACGCAACCCAGGCTTTTGATTCCGGCTTTGCGCCGGTAAACGCGAGTATTGTTAAATTAGTCGACAGCGTGGCGTAATGTATCTGGCAAAAGTTACAAAAAGAGTCGTATCCGTGGTAAAGCACGAGGCTTATAACGGTAAAAAAGTTTATGTAGTAAAACCCGTTCTGCCGGACGGCAGAGCGCTGGAAACTGAACACGTCGCGCTCGACTATATCGGAGCGGGGTTGGGCGATATCGTTGTCTGCGGCGGCGCTCCCGGCGTGGCTCAATCGATTTTCGGACTCGATCTGGCGCCTATTAGAACGCTAATTATTGCCATCGTAGATAAAATTGATTATAACGAGAACGAATTATAAAAGAATTGGTTGCATTTTCCCGTAAACATATTGATATTTTTTGTACTTTCATAAAAGGAAAATAATACTAAAAATAAAGGAATAAGCCATGTATAACGAATGGGAACTGCGAAAACACATTGTGGAGGTCGGAAAAAGAATTTGGACGCGGGGATACGTAGCGGCAAACGACGGCAACATAACCGTCTTATTAAACGACGACGAGGTTTTGACAACTCCCACCGGCGTCAGTAAAGGTTTCATGACGACCGACATGATAATCAAATGCGACAGGCAGGGCAACGTAATCACGAAAAATTCAAAATACCGTCCTTCGAGCGAGTTGAAAATGCATCTTGAAGTTTATAGGGAACGTCCGGATGTAAAATCCGTAGTTCATGCGCATCCACCGTATGCTACCAGTTTTGCAGTTGCAGGCATACCGCTTGACAAATGCGTATTGCCCGAAGCAATAATTGTAATCGGAGCTGTGCCGATTGCTCCTTACGGTCTGCCTTCTACGTCCGAAATTCCCGACAATATCCGTCCCTATATAAAAAATTCGGATGCAATTCTGCTCGAAAATCACGGCGCGCTTACGCTTGGCAGCGATCTATTCAATGCTTATTACAAAATGGAAACTCTCGAACATACTGCCAGCATTGTCTGGAAAGCCATTCAATTGGGCAACCTGAATGTCTTGTCGCCCGAGGAACGCGACCGTCTGCTCGGTTTGAGGGAAAAATTCAATCTGCCCGGTAGAGTTACCGTCTGCAGTACGGACGCAAATTCTGCCGCTCAGAATAAAGATCCTCAACCTCAAAAATTAAATGAAAGTATGATACAGGATATTGTTGAACAGGTGCTGACTAACTTAAAAAGTAAACTAACAAAATAAAACGCAATGAAAATATTAATTGCTAATCCGGGAAGCACTTCATACAAGTGCAAACTATACGACGCCGGCAATATGGATATTTTATTCCAGGCGGTAGTCGAAAAGATAGGTCAAAAGGACGCTATTTTCAGATATGCTTTCAAGGAAGAAAAAGAAATAACGAATAATCTTGAAATTAAAGATTATTTGACAGCGGTCAATATGACCTTAAAAGCGCTTAACGAAAAATATTCTGCGGATGAAATTTCCGCTGTCGGTTTTAAAACCGTTCATGCAAAAGGAATTTCCGGCTGCGTGGAACTGACCGAAGAAGTCATAGCAGCCATGAAAGAGTATCGCCCTCTGGCTCCGGTTCATACCGACGTATATTTGACTGCAATATCGATTTTCAAGGATTTACTCGATACGGTTCCTCTGGTCGGATTGTTCGAAACTCACTTTCATAAAAATATTCCTCCGGAAGCCTACATGTACGGAATACCGTATGAATATTACGAAAAGCACGGTATAAGAAAATACGGATTCCACGGCGCGTCGCACCGTTATATTGCTATGCGCGCAAAAGAACTGTTCGATTGCAACAAAGTTATTTCATGCCATCTCGGCGGCAGTTCTTCTGTATGCGCTATTAAGAACGGCGTATCGGTCGATACTTCTATGGGCATGAGTCCTCAGTGCGGACTGATTAACGCCAAACGCGTTGGCGACCTAGATTCGTATGCGCTCCTTTATCTTATGCAAAAAGAAAGTCTTTCTATCGACGATGCAATCGAAATATTGATGACCAAAGGCGGGCTCTACGGCATCTCAGGCATTAAATCGGGCGACCTGAGAGATATCGAGTCGGAAATGGGGAAAGGCAATTACCGTGCGAAACTCGCTTTCGATACTTTTGTCTATAATGTAAAGAGGTATATCGGCGAGTATCTGGCAATTCTAAACGGCGCCGATTGTATTGTATTTACCGCCGGAGGAGGGCAAAACAGCGTTTTGTTGAGAAAAAAGATCGCGGAAAATATGGAAAATCTCGGCGTGATTCTCGACGACCGTAAAAACGAATCGAATCCGAAAGAAGGATTGATATCGAACGACGCCTCGCCTGTTAAACTTGCAATTATTCCTACTAACGAAGAGTTCATCGTTGCGTCCGAAGTCAAGGAATTTCTGAATAAGCATAATTCGTAAACAATAAAGTCGGTTTATTAAAAAAAATTTGATGAAGTCCAAAGAAGAATTGTTGAAAGAATTTATCGGTAAAGCGAAGGCTGCCTGCGCAAATGTTATCTCGGTTGCAGGCGACCCTTCTTCAATAAAAACGGCATTGCAAAAAATTACCGAAGGCGAAAACGAAATATTGGTTTCGAATCCCGGAATAATAGAACGGAGTTTTTTCGAACAAATATTCGACGATGCAAAATATTTAAAGAATTTCGACAAGGGGAAACTGAGAAACGCTAAAACGGGAATTACGCCAGCTGTATGCGGCATTGCTTCCGCCGGTTCCGTTATTGTTCCGATATCCGACGACCTAACGAGTTATATCTCAATGCTTGTAAGAAATCACATCGTAATCCTGGACGGAAATAAAATCGTAAGCAGACCGCGCGAACTTTTTGACGAAGAAAATATATTTCTGCAAGGAAGTTATTCGATTATAACGGGACCGAGCGCCACGGCGGACATGGGTCCGCTTGTGCGAGGCGTTCACGGTCCGGGCAAATTGCATATAATCGTAACGGAAGGATTATGAACAGTAAATCGGTTCATCCGAGAGATTTTGCGAGTAAAGCGAATAAAGTTAATTTATTTAAAGCCATCGACTACGCGCTTGCTTTCGAAACGGAATCCGTTCGGCACAACACGCAAACTTTTAATAACAACCGCTACAAAGCAATAAGTCAAATTGATGATTACGAAGAATTAAAAGATAAAGCGCGGGAAATCAAAGAAAATTCGATCAGGAATCTGCCGTTTCTGGTAGATAAACTGACCGAAACAATCGAAGCCCGGGGCGGTTCGGTTTTCTATGCAAAAGACAAAAAAGAAGCCGTAAATTTTATTAAAGAAATTTGTTTGTCCAATTCGGTTAAATTAGCCGTTAAATCGAAATCGATTACTTCCGAAGAAATTAAACTGAACGCAACTTTGGAAGCGGAAAATATCGAAGTCGTTGAAACCGACCTGGCTGAATTCATATTGCAATTGTCCAAAGAACAACCTTCGCATATAGTCGCACCGGCCATTCATCGCAGCAGGGAAAGCATCTCGAAACTCTTCAAAGAGAATATCAATACTTCAGACCCACTGGAAACCGGAGAAGAATTGACCGCCTTTGCCAGCAAAACTTTAAGAGAAAAATTTCTTGCGGCGGATGTCGGAATTACGGGGGCAAATTTGATTTCCGCCGAAGAAGGGACGATCCTTTTGGTCGAAAGCGAAGGGAACATTCGACTGACGACGCACCTGCCTGCAATCCATATCGCGATTGCGGGAATCGAAAAAATAATTCCCAACAGAAAAGATTTCGGGATTTTTATCGAATTACTGGCTGCCAGCGCTACGGGGCAGGTGTTGACTTCTTATACAAACATACTCGAACCGCCACTGAAAGCCCCGACTCTGAATCTAAACAAAAGATCGGATAAAGAAAGAAAATTCTTCCTGGTATTGATAGACGACGGACGAATGGCAATGAGAGACGATCCCGAATTGAAAGAAGCGCTCTATTGCATCAGATGCAGCGCGTGCATGAATGTATGCGCGAATTTCCAGACCGTCGGCGGTCATGCATTCGGAGGCGAATGTTATACCGGAGGTATTGGAGCCAGTTGGGCCGTCGGTACAACCGGTAAATTGGAGGAAGGACGTTTTGCGGAATTGTGCACCGGATGTTCGCGCTGCGTTCCGAATTGTCCCGTCAGGATCGATATCCCGCGCTTAAATACGGTTATAAAAAACAGACTATCGAAATTAGAATCTCCCTCAATTCAGAAAATGTTCTTCGGCTATTTCGGAGCGATGGCAAAGTTTGCCTCTAAATTTCCTTCGTCGGTAAATTTTTTAATGAAATTGAATCCAGTAAAAATTATACTGGATAATTTTTTTGGCGTCGAAAAGGAGAGGGAAATTCCCGAATTCTCGGTAGAAACTTTTGTTGAATTATATAAGAAAAGAAAAGCCCATGTTCCTCTTCGGGAGAAATCCGATAAGGAGATGCAAAAAGTAATTGTATTCGCGGACGTCTTTACTAACTATAATAATCCCGCCGTGGGTATGAACGCCGTGGAATTACTTGAGAAGTTTGGATTTGACGCTGAAGTAAGCGAAGTATATGACGACGGCAGAGCTGCTTTATCGCAGGGTATGATTCAATATGCGGAGAAAAAAGCGGCTCAAACCGCCTCTTATTTGAAAAACTTGATTGACGATGGATACGATGTTATCGTAGTGGAACCGAGCGTGCTTACAATGTTCCGAAATGATTACGGGAAACTGATTAAAGAAGACAAACTGTTTTCCGCCGTAAAAGATAGATGTTACGATTTATTCGAATATCTTAATAGGAAGATCGAAGAAGGGAAGATTGACATTAATCATATAAAAAGGAATATAAAATTCACTGACGAAAGAATTTTTTATCACGGTCATTGCCAATTGAAATCAATAGGGCTTGGAAACGAAGCGCCCGAATTATATAAACGGCTCGGGATAGACGTCGTAATCTCGACGCAGGAATGTTGCGGAATGGCGGGCAGCTTCGGTTATAAAAAGCATTACTATAAAATCAGCAAGTCGCTGGGACTCAGCTTGTTGGATCAGGTAAAAAATAAATTAGGAAGCTCTGACGGAATTGTAATTTTGGCGAGCGGAACGTCGTGCAGAGAACAATTAAAAGGATTTTCCGAAAGGAAAGAAAGAATATATCATCCTGCGGATTATTTGAATAAATTAATACTCGAAAAGGAGTAGAAGGAGCCGGTATAACAGAAAAAAGGTAATCTACTGAAAAATTAACTTGACATAAGAAAATAATCTTAATATTTTCATAGCGGCATCGAAAACGTTTAAGTAAATACAGGGTGAGCTGAATCGGCTCATTTTTAGGGTTAAATTACTTAAAGGTTTTCGAAAACCTTTTCTGATATCGGCTTTATTCTTCCTCTTCTGCATAAATCATTCAATATATGGGACTTACGTGGCGGAGCTGTGCCCGGGCATCCATAATCCTCTGCTTGAATTTTAGACGTTAAAATGGTAATATTATCCATACTAATACAACTTATGGGCAATTTCAGTGAGTTATAAAAAGAAAAAAGTCACATTAAAAGATATTGCGCTGGAACTCTCTCTTACTCCGGCAACAGTATCGAAAGCTTTGAGAGATTCGAGCGATATCTCTGTCGAAACTAAAACTTTAGTTAAAGAAAAATGCAAAGAAATGGGCTATCGCCCCAATATTCTGGCCCGCTCGCTTATTACCAACAGAAGTAAAATTCTGGGCGTTCTAATTCCCGATCTCAGAATTTCATTCTTTTCCGAAGCCGTACGGGGCATGTATGAAGAGTCGGGCAACGAGGGCTACGAATGCATTTTAATGGTTCACGACGAGGATGCCGTCAAAGAAAGAAAAAAAATCGAATTCCTTTCCGACATAGGCGTCGACGGTATTTTGTTGAACGCCGTAGGCGGCGACGAAAATCTGGAACTTTATAAAAAAATGGACGAAGAAGGTATTCGAATTGTTTGCTGGGATCGTAAAGTGCATGAACTGCCCTTTACCACAGTTAAAATAAACGATGTCGACGCCGCTTACGAACTTACCACCGATATGATAAAAGAAGGACGCAGAAACATATTGTTCCTCGGACCGAATACACTAATACCCGTTTGCGAAGACAGATTCCAGGGTTACAAAAAAGCCCTCGAGGATAACGGCATCGATTTCAATCCAGATCTCGTGCTTCAAACATTCCGAAGCGTTGAAGACAGTTATAATAAAATGACTGCTCTCCTGAATACGGGGATTAAAATCGACGGAGTGATCAGTATCGGCGGTTTGATTACTTACGGAGCGGGCAAAGCGATCTTGGATAAAAATCTTTCAATCCCGGAGGATATACTCCTGGGAGAATTCGGCGACAATACGATTGTTTCCCGATTGGGCGTCCCTTATTATTCCGTTCAGCAAAATCCGTATGTTATCGGAAAAACGGCTACCGATATTCTTATCGATATGCTCGAAAACAGAAAAAGCTATAACGATTACGAAGACGTAACTGTAGAATACAGTATCCTCAAAAGATAAGTTATAATGACAGGGCGTTATCTCTTGAGATTATTCTCTTCCCCCTTTCTCATCTCCTGCGGTTTATCAGAAGACAGATAATAGATTACAATATAAATTCATTTTGTTCTTACAGCGATAGATTAATTCCCCTTTTACTCTATAAATTTTTAACCGCTCCTCTTCTTGTACACAACCAGAGTATATCAATCATTAAACAAATCATAATCACGGGTTAATTATGGATGAAAAAAAATTTATAGCATTCGACCTGGGAGCCGAAAGCGGCAGGTGTATGGTGGGTCTGCTGAACAATCAAAAAGTATCTCTCTACGAAACGCATCGCTTTAGAACTCCGTCAATAAAATACGATTACGGATTTCATTGGGATATTTTGGTAATCTACGAAGAAATTATCGAAGGACTGAAAAGGGCAAAGAAAGAATTCGGGAATCATTTCGACGGAATCGGCATCGATACCTGGGGCGTGGATTATGTGTTGCTTGATTCCGAGAACAGGCTCCTCGGATATCCCTATCATTACAGGGACGATCGTACGGATAATATGATGGAAGAGACATTCAAGATTATACCCAAAGAAAAAATTTATAAATCGACAGGCATACAATTCGTTCAAATTAACACCATTTATCAATTATTGTCCGAACAGAAAAGAAAAACCAACCTTTTGAATGTCGCCGATAAAATTCTAATGATACCTGATTTCCTGAACTTTTTGCTCACCGGGAGAAAAGTGTCGGAATATACTATTGCGTCCACTTCCGGACTTGTGAATCCTTCTACGAGAAATTGGAGCTGGGAAATTACGGAAGCACTGGGATTTAAGAAGAGTATTTTCCCCGAACTCATCGAACCCGGAAAAGTGTTGGGACCAATCTCATCATCGACGGCTCGATTAACTCAATTGGATCCGGACATATCGGTCATTGCCACTGCTTGTCACGATACCGCTTCAGCCGTCGTAGGCGTTCCCGCGCAGGGAGGCAACTGGGCTTACTTAAGTTCCGGCACATGGTCTTTAATGGGAGTAGAACTCGATCGACCGGTTTTAAGCGAAGAAGCTCTCGGTAATAATTTTACAAACGAAGGCGGCTTTAATAATACGATTAGATTTCTGAAAAATATACTGGGACTTTGGCCTATCCAGGAATGCAAACGTTACTGGGATGAAAAAGAAGAGAAGGAATTTGCATATGCAGAGTTAACCGACAAAGCGGAAAAATACGGCGCCTCGGGCGCTTGGGTCGACCTTTCGGATGCGAGATTTTTAAAAGCAGGCAATATGCCCGAAAAAATAATTGCTTTCTTAAAAGAGACCGGACAAAAGCATGATAATGATATGGGATTCGTTATAAGGGTTATTATCGAAAGCCTTGCGTATAGTTATCGGGATACGTTGAGAAAAATCGAATCGGTCGTCGGGAAAAAAATAGAACGCCTTCACGTTGTGGGCGGTGGTATTCAGAACGAACTGCTTACCCAGTTAACCGCAGACGCTACGGGATGCGAAGTTGTTGCGGGACCCGTCGAAGGAGCCGTGCTGGGCAATATTGGCGTCCAGGCAATCTCCAAAGGAATTGTTGAGAATCTTAATGAGTGGAGAAAAATCGTAGGCAATTCCTGTGATTTGAAAACTTATTTACCGAAGAATAAAAATTATTTTGACGAAAATACAGGACGATATAATAAAATTCTGAGATGAAAAATCAATTAAGTATATAATTAATAATTCTCTAATAAAAAGGGAGTTAAGTTATGAAAGTAAGTAAGATAATGCTCAAGTGCATGATACTGATTTTGTTTGTGGCGGGTTTTATTCAGGCTCAAGGCTCGGGTAGAATACGAGGCAAAGTTCTGGATAAAGAGACAGGAGAAGTTCTGCCCGGCGCGAATGTATTATTGGAAGGCACGAGTATCGGAGCAGCCGCTTCGTTTGAAGGCGAATATTACATCAGAAGCATACCGCCCGGAAATTATACCATGGTTGTTAAATATCTCGGTTACAAGGACGAGAGAATTCCGGTAACAGTAGTTGCAGGTAAGACTATTGAGGTGGATGTTGAGCTCGAATACGTAGCTCTTGAAACTGGCGAAGTTGTAATTACCGCTCAGGCGGAAGGGCAGATGGAGGCGATTAACCAGCAGTTATCTGCAAATACTATTAAGAACATTGTTTCTTCCGATCGCATCAAAGACATCCCGGATGTCAATGCCGCAGAATCGGTAGCTCGTTTGCCCGGTATATCGCTGATTCGCAGCGGCGGCGAAGGTCAAAAGGTTACAATCCGCGGCTTGTCGCCTCAATACAACGTTATGATGGTAAACGGCGTGCGACTTCAATCGACAGACCGTGAAAACCGCAGCGTCGACTTAAATATGATCGCGCCCAATATTCTCTCGGGCATTGAAGTTACAAAAGTGCTCACGGCCGATATGGACGCCGACGCCGTCGGCGGCACCGTGAATCTTAGAATCAGTAAAGCCCGCGAAGGATTGCATACTAATTTCTCGGCGCAGGGAGGATACGCGTCGCTTGCAAATGATAATCCTTACGGAAATTATCGCCTGGCGGCTCTCGTAAGCAATCGGGTATTCGATAATAAACTGGGTATTCAGCTCTCTGTTTATATCGACAATTATAACAGGAATTCAGACCGCTTAAGCGCTTCTTATACCACAAATGTCGAATCGATAACAAACGAAGGACTTATTCCTACATTGCTTAACGACGTCAATATCTATGACGACGTTAGAGACAGAAAAAGATACGGCGGCAGTTTGGTATTCGATTATCAGTTTTCGAACGGAACATTGTTGTTAAATAATTTTATCGGAAGTCTGAAAGAACATCAAATACAACAAAGAAACTATTTTACAACGTCGTACGATTGGAGAGGTTATGCCACAGACAGAGAATTTACAAATACGGTAATAAGCAACGCATTGCAAGGCGAGTTTGAATTCTATAATGTAAATATGGATTTCTCCATTTCGAATTCCATTACGACTCAGCGTCACCCGGGCGATTTAACGCTCGATATGAGGACAAGATCCGGCGGCGTTCAGGGATGGGTTCCCGATTCCGTTATTGCCGGCAAAGAAAATCAGGTTTCGCCCAGCGTTTTGCTGAATCACTTACAGGTTCTGGGACAGGATAAAATTGTAAATAACGTGAATACTCTTAAACGTGATATCGACGAAACAGCTCAGTCTGCAATCTTTAACGTGAAAATTCCGTATAACTTTTTCAGTTATATTTCCGGCGATCTGAAATTAGGCGGAAAGTACGAAAGAAACACTCGTAAAAATGATGAAACGGCTTGGTATATTGATGTCGATCGCGGCGGTCTTGCATTGGATTTCAATACTTTGCTGCGTGACGTAGCGTGGACTGACCTTGGCATTACAAAAGAAGATAACGGTCTCAAGGCTTCGCTGTTTGCCGATCCGGATTACGATATCGGCGATTTCCTGTCCGGCGAAGAAGGGATCGGCAGCAATGTATTCTACAATAAAGTATCGATCTGGAAAATGCATCGTTTAGCCGACATTGCAAAAGAATACGGTTACTATTTGCCCGACCCGCTCGGATCTACTCAGTACGATTATAATTATACGAGGAATTTTTACGCTTTTTATCTTATGACAGAAATGAAAATCGGGAAATTTATTACTTTGACGCCGGGATTGAGATACGAAAAATTTGGCTTCGATTACACTGCCGATTCGACCTATGTATTTGGTCGCTTGACTACCCCGGGGGAATACTATTATGATTATAAAGAAGTGCATTGGGATTCCACAAAAGACGATAACTGGTTTCCTCAGATATTACTTCGCATAAAACCGGCCAATTGGCTCGATATCCGTTTGGCAAGCACAAAAAGTATAATTTATCCAGACTACAGAGCCGTTTCTCCTTATCTCTTTATCGACACTTACGGCGACCCTGTTTTGCGTATGGGTAATCCTTACCTCAAAACCGCCATTACTCAAAATTATGACGTATATGTTTCCGTTTATGATAATTATATCGGACTCTTTACGGCCGGGTTATTTTATAAAGAAATAGAGAATTTAATCGTGCCGATTACTTATTTTACCAAAGACGCTTCGAAAATCAATTACAGATATCCTCTGACTCCGAATCAGAGAACTACTGTTTACACCTGGACAAATCTTGAAGAAAAATCGTACGTACGCGGAATCGAGCTCGATTGGCAAACGCATTTCTGGTTCCTGCCTTCGTTCTTAAAAGGGCTCGTACTGAATATTAATTATACCCACATCAACTCCGAAACGCGTTATCCTTACTTCAAAAGCGTCGCAATCGGAAGCGGCATCTTTAAAAAGTATACTTATATAGATACAACTCGCTCCGGAAGATTAATAAATCAGCCGAATGATATATTGAACTTAACAATCGGTTATGATATAGGAGATTTTTCGGCAAGATTATCATTCCAGTACACAGACAACGTTTTAAGAAGCGCGCACACCGTTTATCAGGAACTTGACTCGTATACCGCTCCTTATTCAAGATGGGACTTTACGGCATATCAGAAATTACCATGGCTCAAAGGTCTGCAAGTATATCTGAATATTAATAACATTACAAACAGACCGGACCGCCAATTTGTAAGCGTTCTTGAAAAACTGTCCGGTGTAGAATATTACGGTACAACCGCAGACCTGGGCGTCCGATACTCATTCTGACCAATAATATGATTTTTATTAGCAGGTACCAAGGAGGTGATAATTTTTTTAACCGCTCAATTAAAAACACTACCAATATTCCCCATTAATTTAATCCATAATAAAACTAGGAGGAATCTATGAAAAGGTTAGTCTTACCTTTTATGGTCTTTTTTGTATTTGTTTCGTATCTGTCTGCTCAAACGGTACTGGACCCGAATCAGTTCGTAAATGTGCAAATTGCAGCAGATACTCTCGCCGACGGATCTCACGATCCTGCAAAAACAGTCTATTTGGCGGAGAGCGGTCAAATCTATGCTTTCGACGGCACTCTGGATGTCGATTTTGACCTCGTCATATTAGGACCGGATAATACCTGGATCAAAAATCAAACCGCGCCGCCTGTCTTCCTGCAAATTCCCGCCGCTGACGGTTCCGCAAGGGATATGATCCATATTAAAGCGGGGGGAAGCGTTACTATTAAAAATGTAATTGTTGACGGAAATCTTTCCAACGGTGAACTTGTAGGCGCTTTCATTGTCAATCAGGGCGGACATAAGATAATTTATGACAATTGCGCTTTTGGCGAAATCAAATGGTTTACTCTGAGAAATCAGGCTTATGCCGATACTATCAGCGTTACAAACTGTCTTTTTATCAATATGGTTCGTAAAGCCAGTTCGCCGTTCAACGGTATGCTGCTGCGTATCGACGCGGGCGTTGAAAACTTTATTTTTGAAAATAACACATCTATCAATTCCGGACGGTTGTTTGGAAACGGCGGCAATTTCTTCACATCCAAAGAAATTGAAGTTCACAACACTTATCTCAATATGCAGGTGAACGGACACGAATTACACTGGTACGAAGCTCTGCAGGCAAACAACATCTATTACAATTGGAGCTACAGAGGACGCACATTGAGAACAAACCACTATGAAGCTCCTTTTACAACGTGGGATCATCATTATGAAATAGCTGAAAAACTCGATTCCATTTCACTCTATCAGGGTATGAACGCTTTCTATCTCGACCCGGCTTTCCCCGAATTTTGGGATAGCGTAATTAATCCTAATTTTGAAAACGATTCCGATAAAGTTATCATGTGTTACTTGTGGCCTAAAGGCGTAGATACTACAATAACAGAAGACGATAACTTTACAGTCGGAAAAAATTATTGGCAGTTTGATCCTATGTTCGTTAATAACACAAGCAATCTCGAAGGCATGTTAGCCTGGGACAAATACTATTGGCTGAAAGAGAGTACTTGGCCAGACTGGCGAGTGGAATTGGTTGTGGATTATGACGCCGACGGACAACCTATACTGAATTGGCCTCCGAAATTCGACTTGAGTTATCAAAACGATACTTTGCTTACTGGCGGCACTGACGGACTTCCGCTTGGAGACTTGAACTGGTTCCCGGATAAAAAAGCCATCTACCTTGCAAACCGCGATCAATATCTTGCAGCTTTGAGAGACTCGATGACTAACGCTAAATATGTTTATATTCCCGGCGACAGTCTTTCCGCTTTTATAACGAAGGATAATCTTGTCTCGGTTGAACAGTACGATAATAATGTCCCCAACGATTATTATCTTGGCAATAACTATCCTAATCCTTTCAATCCCACGACTACTATTCGCTTTGGTCTTCCGGAACAATCCGTTGTTACCATGACCGTTTACAATGTATTGGGTCAAAAAGTATTCGAAATGACCGAAAAAGCGCTTTCGGCCGGTAACCATTCACTCCATTTCAACGCCTCCAATCTTAGCAGCGGTATTTATATCTATACTATTGCCGCTAAAGGCGTAAACGGCAAAAACTTTGTTGCCTCCAAGAAAATGATGCTTCTGAAATAATGTAGCTCGTTTTCTTTTACTTATTGGATTAGTGGTCAATCTAATTTCGGATTGACCACTAATTATATTAAAACCGGGTGAATACTTATAAACTCAATTGAAAAAAATCTTTCAACATCATAGCTGTGAATCTTCTAAATATTAACTAACGATATTACTACTTATTTTGGAAAAGCTAATCTTCTTGAGTTTTCCAGTATCATTACTCAACTAATTCTGTAAGCAAATCGGATGTATCAATTTGTAAAAAGTTAGCGGGAGAATGTAAATGAAATTTTTAATGAGGGTCATCTTATATGTTAATATTGTTCTGACAGGCGCGTCGATTAACATTATCGGACAATCTTTTCAACACGAAAATCTGGATAGGGGAGTCGTAGCCGTTCCGGCTGAAAACGGGGGGATTTATATCGGGTGGCGATTACTTGCCGACGACCCGGATAGCATAAAGTTTAATGTCTACAGAGGGGACATAAAAATTAACGATATACCCGTAGAATCGTCAACGAATTTTGTGGATTCGACGGGAACTTTGAACGATAAGTATAAGATTGTTTCTGTAATAGATGGAACCGAATTAAACGCTTCTGAAGAAGTTACGCCGTGGGAAAATCTTTATAAAACAATTCCGCTCCAACGCCCTCAGGGCGGAAGAACTCCGGACGGAGTTGATTATACGTACAGTCCCAACGACGCAAGCGTAGCCGATCTGGACGGAGACGGACAATATGAAATTGTATTGAAATGGGATCCGTCAAATTCAAAGGATAATTCGCAAAGCGGTTATACGGGGAATGTATATCTGGACGGTATCGAATTGGACGGAACGCTGCTCTGGCGAATTGATTTGGGAAGGAACATTCGTGCGGGCGCTCATTATACGCAATTTATGGTTTATGACCTCGACGGCGACGGACGGGCTGAATTGGCTTGCAAAACAGCCGACGGCGCTATCGACGGAGAAGGCAATGTCATTGGAGATCCGAACGCAGACTACAGAAATTCAAGCGGTTATATTTTGTCGGGTCCGGAATACTTTACGATTTTTGACGGTATGACAGGCAAGGCTCTGGCAACGACGGATTATCTGCCGCCGAGAGGCAACGTCAGTTTATGGGGAGATTCATACGGCAACAGAGTCGATCGATTTTTGGCATGCGTGGCTTATCTGGACGGCGAACGTCCGAGCGTTGTAATGTGCCGCGGTTATTATACGCGCACCGTTCTGGCTGCCTGGGACTGGCGGGACGGACAATTAACTTCCCGCTGGATTTTCGATACTAATAACGGATATCCGGCTTATGCCGGGCAAGGCAATCATAATTTGAGCGTAGCCGATCTGGACGGCGACGGTAAAGACGAAATCGTATACGGCGCCATGGCTGTCGACGACGATGGAACAGGTCTGTGGAATTCAAGGCTGGGTCACGGCGACGCTTTGCACGTTTCCGATATCGATCCGAATCGACCAGGATTGGAAGTCTGGGGAATTCACGAAAATGCGCAAGTCGGCTCCGCATTACTCGACGGTAAAACGGGCGAGATAATCTGGGGCACAGGACCGGCTGATGTCGGAAGAGGCGTATCCGCGAATCTGGACGACTCGTATGAGGGGATGGAATGCTGGGGAGGAACCGACGGATTGAGAAGCGCTACAAATCTTAAAGTAGGACCGAATCCTCCGTCTTCCAACTTTGTTGTCTGGTGGGATGGCGACCTCGAGCGCGAACTCCTCGATAATAATAATATCCGTAAATACAACGGCAGTAATAATCCGGTTTTGCTTTTGGCAAACGGATGCTCGTCGAACAACGGCTCAAAAGCCACTCCTTCTTTGCAAGCCGATTTATTCGGAGATTGGCGCGAGGAAGTTATATGGCGTACGAGCGACAATAATTCGTTAAGAATTTATACGACAAATATTAAAACCGATTACAGACTTGTTACTTTAATGCACGACAGGCAATACCGTCTGGCAATTGCCTGGCAGAACGTCGGTTATAACCAACCGCCTCACACAAGTTTTTTTGTCGGTAAGAGTATGCTTATTCCAGACAGATTAAAACCGCCGTCCAAACCGATGAATTTGCGAGGCGTTTCGTTGGGTGATACGGTGTTGATAGAATGGGATTCGAACGTGGAAGCCGATCTTGCCGGCTATATTCTTTACAAAGGCAAATCGCCTCATGATTTTTTAGATTCGCTTGACGTGGGCAATGTTACATCATATCTCGACACAAATGTTACATACGATACAACTTATTATTATGCTTTGAGAGCGTACGACACGGACGGCAACAAATCCGATTTATCCGACATTATTACAGTAACGCCCACGTTAAGGCCGGACGCTCCTGCCGGAGTGTCGTATCGATACGATAATAATTCTTGTTTGCTGCTCTGGAAGTATGACGATATTGATTTAATCTCCCATGTTAATATTTACAGGTCGGAATCTATCGATATGTCTGATCCGGTAAAATTCAAGCTTGATAAGAATTTTACATCGTATGTGGATAAAAATTTAATCAAAGGAAAAACTTATTACTACACTTTAACGGTTACCGATACCAATAACGCCGAATCTTTTCATACGGATATAATACAAATTACGCCGGCGGATTCTTTTGTGTTTCAATCCGAGGACGCTAATTTGATTGGAAGCGTCTTTGTGGAAAATAATCATTTGGGGTATCACGGGGCTGCATTCACGAATTTTGACGCAAGTAACAGCGCCGTTGAATTTACAAATATGCCGGGTTTCGGCGGCGGACCCCGAGCCCTGTTATTCCGTTATGCATTGGGAAATACAGACAGAACGGGAAGTCTGATCGTTAACGGCCAGGCAACTAATCTCACTATGAAAGGCACGGGAGATTGGACCAATTATGTGACGGATAGCGTCGAGGTTAATTTGAATTCAGGGTATGACAATACAATTCGTTTCTCTGCCACCGGTTCCGACTTTGGAAATCTTGATGAAATAATTATTAAATCGACTCCTCTTACATCCGTCGAAACGGTATCGGAATTACCGGCAGAATTTTTGCTCTACCAGAATTATCCGAATCCTTTTAATCCTTCTACGGTTATCACTTATACAATACCTGCGACCGTGAAATCCGGCGCCTCTGGAATACATGTAATGCTGCGTGTTTATGACGCATTGGGACGCCGGGTTGCAACTCTGGTTAATGAACAGAAAGAGCCCGGTAATTACAGGATTGAATTCAATGCGGATAATTTACCAAGCGGTATCTACTTTTATCAATTGTTGGCAGGCAATTTTATTTCTACAAAAAAGATGATTCTGCTGAGATAAATTTTTAACTTTTTTAAAGTTTTTTTGAGATAAAAGAAAAAGAAGGCTTCTATATGAATACCAACGCTAAAAAAAGTATGACTTCATTAGTTAATTCATTGGCGTTACTGTTTTTTATCGGTTTTACAGCTTGCAGTAATCCGCAAAAGCTGATGTTTCTAAATAACGGCGAATCGTATACTAAGTTTGAGATTGAAAACAGATATGGTAATGATATATTGATAACTTCCGCGGATACATTGGGCTCCGTTGGTTTCATAACAGAAGGAAAAATTAATTGGCTCAAAGGATCTCCCGAAATAAAAAAGAATTCCGAAAATGAATATACGTATATATGGAAGGGCGATTACGGTAGGGTAATTTTAGATACTAAAGAATCCGACAAGGAAATTCTGTTTAATTTCAAACTGGCGGACGAAAATGTCAAACCATCCGCCTGGATAATCAACACAAAAGCAGAACCGGAAGAATACTTTACGGGCATCTTTGAAAGAGTGGTAGACGGGCCCCAGGATAAATCGTGGGCTAAAGGCATTAAAGAAGGATTGAATTTACGGGGACAGAGAATTGATGTGAAGCCGAAACCGACCGTTTCGGCTTACGCTCCGTTTTATATTTCTTCCGGCAATTATGCCCTCTTTGTAAAAGGAACTTGGCCGGGCGTTATCGATTTTTGTAAAGAATACGAAGACATGGTTCAAATATCTTTCGAAGGTCCTCAATTTTCTTTTTCGTTGATGATGGACGAATCGCCGGCGGAACTTGTGAAAAGACATGCTCTTGAAACCGGTCCGTCGTTCGCGCCTCCCAAATGGGCATTCGGGCCCTGGCGCTGGCGCGATGAACATTTTAACAACGATAAGTATTACGACGGCACAAAAGTAAATTCTCCTTATAATTCTCAGATAACCGAAGAAATTTTATTAATGGCGGCTTACGATATTCCATGCACTGCTTATTGGATCGACAGACCATGGGGACCGGGTGTAAGAGGTTTTGACGATTACGAAATCGATTACAACAGACTGCCGAATTTCGAGAAAATGATTAAATGGCTCGATTCGAAAAACATAAAGACAATGCTCTGGATCGGTCCGTTTGTTATGGGCAAAATGGCGGATACTGCCGCCGCCAGAGGTTATGAGTTGGAAAGCAACATATGGAGAAATGCCAGACAGGCGTTAATCGATTTTACGAACGAAGAAGCGTGTAAATGGTGGGGCGAAAACGGTCCGGCTAAATTGGCTAAAATCGGCGTTAAAGGTTTCAAACTCGACAGAGCCGACGGCGAAAAACTTCTGGATTCATTAAATCTATTTACTTCAATAGGCACAAGCTACAGAGAAAATTATAACGATTATCCGCGACAATATGTAAAAGCTACATTCGACGCTGTGCGCCCGATTTTGGGTAACGATTTTATTCTATTCCCGCGAGCCCAATATACAGGCAGCGCACGGTACGGCGGAATGTGGGCGGGCGATACGGGCAATCCTCCCGAAGGACTCAGGTCGGTCATAATCGGGGCTCAGAGATGCGCGGTAATGGGGTATCCCGTATGGGGTTCGGACGCCGGCGGCTATCCGAAAAATATTAATCGGGAAACTACCAAGCGCTGGCTCGGTTTTGCATGCTTTTCTCCTATCATGGAAGTGGGACCGACAAACAACCGCGTTTTTTGGGATATGAATTACGAACCGTCTTTTGACCACGAACTGCTCGCTGTCTGGAGGTTCTATACAAAATTGAGAATGCATCTGGTTGATTATATCTATGATCACGCTAAGATTGCCAGTGAAACGGGGATGCCCATCATTAGACCTCTGTTTCTCGAATATCCCGAGCAGAAGGAAAGCTGGAAAGATTGGACTACATATAAGTTCGGTAACGACATCCTCGTATCTGTGGTTTGGGAAGAGGGCAAAACAAAAAAGAAAATATATTTGCCAAAAGGCGAAATCTGGATCGACCAATGGGATAAAAAAGAATACGAAGGCGGTCAATACGTAGAAGTCGAAACGCCCGATTATAAAACGCCTTTCTTCGTACGAAAAGGCGCTCGATTGACATTACCCGACTTGAACGGGTTATATAAAGAGTCGGTCGAAAGAACGAAGATTAAATATGATCTAAAGGAACTTGAAACGAAAGAAAATTGGCAGCTAAAATAGGTATAACCCCGTTATTCGCTTTTTCTTCATATTAAGATTTTATCCGTTTTAAAAAGAGGCTCTTGTGTATAGAAAAATTATTTTTGCATCGCTCGTCATAATATTGACGTCGATTAATATTAATTCACAAATTTATGTAGCTCCTGACGGCGACGATTCGAATCCCGGCGCTATCGACCGGCCGCTTGAATCGCTCCAGAAAGCGCAGGAATTAGCCAAAGCCGGGGATACTGTTTATATAGGCGGCGGTCTTTACAAAGTAAGAGAAGACCGGATATCGAGAGTTGTGTCGAATCTTTTTGCATGCGTTACATATCTGGATAAAAGCGGGACCGAAGGAAATACAATCAAATATTGGGCTTACCCTGGGGAGACTCCCGTCTTCGATTTTTCAGATGTAATGCCTGCTAATCAAAGAGTCGTGGGTATCTACGTCATCGGAAATTATATTCACCTGAAAGGAATTGAAATGACGGGCATCCAGGTTACTATAACATCCCACACCGAATCGTACTGCATTTACAGCAGGGGCAATAATAATATATTCGAGCAAATAAGCATGCACGATAATGTGGGAACGGGATTAAGGCATTATAAAGGAGGCAACAATTTATTTCTCAATTGCGATTCCTACAGGAATTGGGATAACGTTTCGGAAGACGGACTAGGCGGAAATACGGACGGTTTCGGTTGCCATCCCGACGCAAGCGGAACGGGCACTGTGTTCAAAGGTTGTCGCGCGTGGTTCAATAGCGACGACGGATTCGATATCATTCGCGCCGACGCGTCTGTGGTTTTCGACAGCTGCTGGGCTTTTTATAACGGATATTCAGCTTCGTTCCAAAGTCTCGGAGACGGAAACGGTTTCAAGGCGGGCGGCTTTGCACACGACACTGCCGACAGAATTCCCAATCCGGTTCCAATGCATACGATCCAGTTTTGCATAGCGGCTAAAAATAAGGCCAATGGATTTTATGCAAATCATCATCTGGCGGGTAATTACTGGTATAACAATTCCGCTTATCAGAATACAATTAATTTCAATATGCTTAATCGCCCGAGCCGTGAAGACGCCGATAATATTGACGGCGACGGATACGATCATATATTGAAAAATAATTTGAGTTATCAGAAAGGTTTCGGCAATAAACACATTGCCTATATCGATACAAGCAGGAATATTCTTGTAACCAACTCTTGGCAATTTGACCTTACCCTGTCAGACGCCGACTTTAAAAGTCTGGATATAAATTTACTGACATCTCCCCGTAAGGAAGACGGTAGTTTGCCCGATATCGATTTTATGAGTCCGGCGCAGGGCGGTAAAATAATAGACGCGGGAACAGACATCGGATTCCCTTATTTCGGGAATGCGCCCGATTTAGGAGCCATCGAATCGGGATTTATTACTTCGATTAATCTTAATTGCATTGACTTGCCGGATAACTTCAAATTATATCAGAATTATCCCAATCCTTTTAATCCTGTAACCAATATATTATATGAATTAAGCGAGCCTGCGGTTGTTAATCTCGCCGTATTTAATTCATCTGGTCAAAAGATAGCTACCCTCGTTAGCGGATTTCAGGAAAGGGGCAGCTATAAATTGACTTTCGACGGGGAAGGACTGGCAAGCGGAGTGTACTTTTATAAATTGAAAATAAACGATAATTCAGTCGTAAAACAGATGACTTTATTGAAATAGTAATCATTATCTTTTCATAAAAACAGATTTGATATGGCAAAGATTATTTCTCGGTTCGGATATCTTTTCATTTTGTTAACGGTCGTGGTCACATTTATGTCCTGCAATGTAATAAATAAAGGGCAGGAGAATTTATGGCCTGAAGTAAATAACATTACAAAGCCGTGGACGCGATGGTGGTGGCACGGAAGCGCCGTTACGAAAGCCGACTTGAAATTAAATATGGAAGAATTGAGTAAAGCAGGCTTCGGAGGCGTTGAAGTTACGGCTATATACGGCGTCAAAGGTTATGAAGACAAAGATATTAAGTTTTTGACTCCGCGCTGGATGGATATGCTTGAGCATACTTTGAATATAGGTAAGGAATTGGGACTCGGAGTCGACGTGGCAAACGCTTCAGGCTGGCCTTTCGGCGGCCCCTGGATTTCGGATGAAGATGCTTGCAAGTACGTTCAATACAAAGTTTATAACTTGAAGCAGGGTGAAAAATTAAATGAAAAAATCGAGTTTATTCAGGAATCGCTTGTAAGAGCCGTTAGGCGTAAAGTCGATATTTCGGAAATAAAATATCCTATAAGCGCCAATCCGAATCTTCAAGAGCTTGCGCTCGACCAGGTTCGTTTTAAAAGGAAACTTCCTTTGATTGCTTTGATCGCTTATAACAATAAGGGCGAAAAAGTCGATATAACAAACAAAGTTGACAAAGAAGGGAAATTACACTGGACTGCGCCCGAAGGGCAATGGAAACTTTATGCTGTTTTTCAGGGATGGCACGGAAAAATGGTTGAACGAGCAAGCAGGGGAGGGGAAGGCAATGTAATTGACCATTTTTCCGAAAAAGCTATTAAACATTTTTTAGCGCAATTTGATAACAATGCAAAAGGGAAAAAACTCGACGCTATCAGAGCGTTTTTCAACGATTCTTACGAAGTGGACGACGCTTTAGGAGAGGCGGATTGGACTCCGCTTATGTTCGAAGAATTCAAAAGATTGAGAGGGTACGATCTGAAAAATTATTTGCCCGCGCTGTTCGGCGAAGATACCGAAGATATGAATTCGAGAGTACTTTCTGATTACAGGGAAACCATTTCCGATTTGTTGTTGGAACGCTTTACAAAAGTATGGAAAAATTGGTCGCGTAATTATAACGCCGTAGTACGCAATCAGGCGCATGGCTCGCCTGCAAACGTGCTCGACCTTTATGCCGCTAGCGATATTCCCGAAACCGAAGGCGCTTCTCCGTTGCGCATTAAATTGGCTTCGTCGGCGGGGCATGTTGCAGGCAAAAAATTAGTTTCCGCCGAAGCGGCAACATGGCTGAATGAACATTTCCTTTCCACATTATCCGACGCAAAGAAAAATTTCGACCGCTACTTTGCAAACGGCGTTAATCATCTTGTCTATCACGGAACACCTTATTCGCCGCCTTCGGAAGAATGGCCCGGACGGCTTTTCTATGCTTCCGTTCATTTTGCCCCCACAAATACCTGGTGGGAAGACCTGAAAAAGATGAACGAATATGTTACTAATTGCCAGTCTTTTTTACAATCTTCGAAACCTGACAACGATATTCTGCTCTATTACCCGATTTATGATATCTGGGCAAAAAGAGACGGTGCGCTTTTGAAACATCTGGGAACTCATCGGGACGAACTGACGAAAGACCTGGAACGACTAAGCGAATATTTTTTAAATGAGGGTTACCAATTCGATTTCGTCTCCGACAGGCTATTACACAATCTGACGGTTGAAAATAATAAAATTGTCGCAGGCAATAGTGTAAGTTACAAAGTAATTGTCGTGCCGGAGACCGATTACATGCCGTTGAATACGTTAAATAAACTAATTGAATTGGCGGAAGAAGGAGCTACGGTAATATTCAGCAATAACCTGCCCAAAGACGTTCCGGGGCTGCAAAACCTAAATGAAAACAGGGAAGTTTTCAAAAAGCAATTGAGCGAAGTTAACTTGCAGCCGGAAGAAGGTTACGGAATTTCCAAGTTAGGCAAAGGAAAATTTATTGTAACTGATAGCTTATCAAAAGTTCTGGGTATTATTAATGTATATCCCGAAAATTTAGCCGACGAAGGTTTATGGTTTAACAGGGTAATTCGAGAAGACGGACTCTGCTATTTTATAAGTAATTGGAGCGAAAAGGATGTCGACGGCTGGATTAGAATTCGCAAAGGAGGAAACAGCGCAATTTTGTTCGATCCGGTGAATAGGAAATACGGGAAAGCAAAAATCAAAATTATCGACGATAATTATGCCGGCGTTTATATCGATATTAAAAAAGGCGAAACTCTCATTTTGCAATGGTATCCTGAAGATCAAAATACGGAAGAATATAAGTTTTATAAATCCGCAGGGGATACGCTTACGTTGAACGGGGAATGGCAAATCAAGTTTATTAAAGGAGGTCCCGTAGCGCCCGATTCGTTTAAGACGAACAATTTGAAATCGTGGACCGAATATTCCGATGAATTGCAATGGTTCTCCGGTACGGCAAGCTATTCAATCTCCTTTGCCAATCCGGATTTCGGTTCGGACGCAATTATGATCGATCTGGGTAAAGTTTGTAACTCCGCCGTAATATATCTCAACGGCGAAAAGATTACAACTCTAATTGGTCCCGAATACTATGTTGTAATTGACAAAAATAAATTGAAGGATGAAAATATCCTCGAAGTTCGTGTAACAAATCTGATGGCTAACAGGATTATATACATGGATAAAAACGGAATCAATTACAAAAAATTTTATAATATAAACTTTGCGGCTAAGGAAAGAATAAATCTGGGTGAAGACGGATTGTTCACGGCAATTAATTGGGAGCCTCTCGAGTCGGGCTTGATAGGCCCCGTAAAGTTGATAGGCGTAAATATCAGATAATATTTCAAGAAGCATTTTTACGCGACTATTCCATATTCGGAAAGCATAATTTTCCCGGAAAGACATTTAATCCATTACACGGTTATCATTCATCATTGCTTATCATTCAATGCATCTCGTATTAAAAAACATTAGAGGCTGTTAATTGGGTACCGGAAAGCTTACCGTATTTTGTCAAATGATACTACGGAGGTTGATTGCCATATTTACGCTCTTTTCGGTAGTAATGGCTGCAATCTCAGGAAGGACAGACGCGTTTACAAAAAAGAACGACAGTAAAGAATTCCATATTGTTCGAAATAATTCTGCAGTCCCGATTATCTTTGATAAAAATGACGCCGAAGTAGTCGGAATATGCGCCAATGCTTTGGCAAAAGATATCAGTTTGATTACAGACATAATACCCGGTATTCATAATGGCGAATACATTAACGCGCCTTCGGCGATTATCATTGGCACAATCGGCAAGTCTGATTTAATCGACCGGATGGTTAAGGAGAAAAAGCTTTCTGTTGATAAGATTATTGATAAGTGGGAAAGTTTTATATTAGAAATTATAGACAGTCCTCTGCCAAATATTAATAGAGCCCTTGTAATTTGCGGCAGCGACCCTCGAGGTACGGCATTTGGAATATTCGAAGTGTCTAAACGGCTTGGAGTGTCGCCCTGGGTCTATTGGGCTGACCTTTTACCCGAAAAACGAAAGGAGCTTTCGCTTGAGATTGATAAAATAACTATGGGACCGCCCTCGGTAAAATATCGCGGTGTTTTTCTGAATGATGAAGACTGGGGTTTGCAACCCTGGGCTGCAAAGAATATCGATACCGACATCAAAGATATTGGTCCCAAAACGTACGCTTTGATATTTGAACTCCTCTTGAGATTGAAAGCAAATTTTATATGGCCTGCGATGCATCCTTGCACTAAAGCGTTTTTCTATTACAAATCGAATCCGCAAACCGCTAAAAAATATAGTATTGTAGTCGGCTCGAGTCACGCCGAACCGATGCTCAGAAATAACGTGGACGAATGGAAAAATAATTTTGTGACGGAGTACGGAAAACAACCGGGAGAATGGCGTTACGACACTAACTCGGATGAAATTAAAAAATACTGGGAAGACAGGATTGAGGAAGTGGCGGCTCTGAATCTTGAAGCTGTCTTTACAATCGGTATGCGCGGAATTCACGACAGCGGCATGCCCGGTCCTGACAATACGAAAGACAAAGTTGAGCTTTTGAACAAAGTAATCGCAGATCAAAGGAAGCTTATCTCCGAACATTTCAAAAAATCGCCCTCCGAAATTCCTCAAATATTTTGTCCTTATAAAGAGGCGCTTGCACTTTATTACGCAGGCGTTAAAGCGCCGGATGACGTAACAATAGTGTGGGCAGACGACAATCACGGCTTCATTCGCAAACTTTCTACGCCCGAAGAACAAAAACGAAGCGGCGGAAGCGGCGTCTATTATCATTTGTCGTACTGGGGCGCGCCCGAAGATTATCTATGGCTGTGCTCGACATCGCCCTCCCTTATCTCTTATGAAATGACTAAAGCATATCAAAATGGAGCGGACAGATTATGGGTGTTTAATGTGGGCGATATAAAACCTGCTGAAATGGAAATCGAATTTGCAATGGATTTGGCATGGGATATTAACTCATGGCAGCCTGTCGACGCAGAGAAATATCCGGAAGAATGGGCGGCTAAAAATTTCGGAATCAATTATTCCGGCGATATCGTAAAAATAAAAAATGAATATTATCGCCTGGCGGCTTCCGGTAAACCGGAACATATTGATAAACTTAATTTTACGGAAAAAGAAATGAACGAACGAATGACATCCTATAAGGAGATTGTTAATAAAACAATGGAACTGAAGCGACGAATACCCGAAAGAGTACAGGACGCTTATTTTCAATTGATTGTCTATCCCGTGCTTGGCGCTGCTTACTTGAACGAAAAACATTTTTATGCGCGCCTGGGCAAGTATGAAATGTCGAAACAGGCATACGAAAAAATTAAGGAGTTGACCGAAATCTATAACAAGAAAATATCCGGCGGAAAATGGAACGGAATAATGTGCATGAACCCGCGCAACCGGCCTGTCTTTGATATGCCGGATTCAAATTCACATAACGATAAAAAAGAATTAACGGTAAATAAAAGAAAACCGATAAAAATTATTTCAGTCAATGAATTAATATTTGATACAACAAAATTGTGCCTCCTGCCGGGATTGGGAGTCGGCGGTGCAAGTCTGTCGTGGATAAACTTTACGGATCGGTCATTTGACGAATCTAATGCTTTGCAAGCTCCCGGAGCTTCCGTCCGATTGAATCTTCCCAAAGGCAAACGTACAGTAGAATTGATTTGTCTGCCGACGCATTCAATCAACGAGACGCGCGGACTTCGTACGGCAATATCGATAAACGGTCGCCTCGTCGATATAGTCGATGTAAATACGCCCTCGAAAAGTGCGGAGTGGAGTGAAAATGTGCTGCGGGGTTTTTCTCGTACGAAAACCGACTTTATTCTTGATGAAGACGGCATGGTCGATTTGCATCTGTCGCTCCTCGATCCCGGCTTAGCGATAAGCAAAATTATTATTTACTGAATTTAAGAAGTAATTATTTCCTCTGTTTCTTATCCCATGAATGAAGTGGCGCGTTTCATTTATACCTTTATAAATTATGAATAATATATCTAAAATTTGTGCGAGTGTTTTATTAGTTCTTGCCTTTTTGTCTTTTCCCGGAGAATTACATTTTGCAAAAACAACCGGGGACGACGCAATTTCTTTAAAGGGTAAGTGGCGTTTCCAAATTGATCGGGACGACGTAGGAATCAAACTAAACTGGTACGGAAAAAAATTAACGGATTTTGTAACTCTGCCCGGTTCTATGAGAGATAACAACAAAGGCGACGAACTCTCTGTTGACACAAAGTGGACCGGCAGCATTTACGACAGTTCATGGTATTTTAGACCGGAGATGGCAAAGTACAGAAAAAAAGATAACCTGAAGTTTCCATTCTGGTTAACGCCAAACAAACATTATGTGGGGGTAGCATGGTATCAGCGAGAGGTGAATATTCCCGCTGATTGGAACGGGCGAAAGATTGAATTGTTTTTAGAACGTCCTCATTGGGAAACAACGGTATGGATTGACGGCGCAAAAGTCGGAATGCGGAACAGTATTTCAACGCCCCATCGCTACGATTTATCGAAATTGTTAACTCCCGGCAGTCATGTAATTTCCATAAGAGTCGATAATCGTATTAAAGAAATAAATGTCGGTCCGGATTCGCACGGCATTACGGACCAAACGCAAGGCAACTGGAACGGAATAATCGGCGATATTTGTCTTATGTCCAAACCGCCCGTTTCTTTTGACGCTATCAAACTTTATCCGGATATCGAAGAGAAATCAGTAAAAGCGGTAATAATTATCGATAACATTTTGGATAAAAGTGCGAGAGCAAAAATAACGCTTCGAGCGAAATCATTTAATTCACCGATAGATCATACAGTTGAACCTTTGAATCAGGAAATAATCGCAGTAAAAGGAAAGTCGCAGATCGAAATAATTTATCCGATGGGCAAGAATGTTCAATTCTGGGATGAATTTAATCCGGCGCTTTATATGATGACTGCGGTTTTGACGGATGAATTCGGAAATACCGATGAAAGTGTAATCCAATTCGGAATGCGTTCGTTTTCTATCAACGGGACTCGCTTTGAAGTCAATAATCGCCCGGTTTTTTTAAGAGGTACGGTTGAAAATTGCGTTTTTCCCAAAAGAGGTTATCCGCCGACAGAAGAAATATCGTGGGAAAGGATTTTCAAAATATGTAAAGAGTTCGGTTTGAACCATATGCGTTTTCACTCCTGGTGCCCGCCCGAAGCGGCATTTTCCGCCGCGGACAAATTGGGATTTTATTTACAGATTGAAGGTCCAAGTTGGGCGAATCATGGCACAAGTTTGGGAGACGGCAAACCTGTCGATCAATATATTTACGATGAAGCCGATCGTATTTTAGACGCTTACGGCAACCATCCTTCATTTTGTATGATGGCTTACGGCAACGAGCCGGCGGGACGGAATCAAGCGGAATACCTGGGCAAACTCGTCAATCATTGGAAAGAGAAAGACAACCGCAGGGTTTATACAGGCGCGTCAATCGGAAAAAGTTGGCCTCTCGTTCCGGAAAGTCAATTCATCGTCAGATCGGAACCGCGCGGCCTTCCCTGGAAAAAGCGTCCGGAAAGTATGTTCGATTATTTTAATAAAATAGAACAATATACTGTTCCTTACGTCGTGCATGAAATGGGACAACATTGCGCTTTCCCGGATTTCAAAGAGATTGATAAGTATACTGGCGTCTACAAAGCAAAGAATTTCGAATTGTTCCGGGAAGTATTAACAAAGAATCATATGGGTGAACAAGCGGAAGATTTTTTAATGGCGTCGGGAAAGCTGCAGGCATTGTGTTACAAGTTAGAAATCGAAGCCGCTTTGCGTACTCGTAAATTGGCAGGTATACAATTGCTCGCATTAAACGATTACCCGGGGCAGGGAACTGCGCTCGTCGGTGTGCTCAATGCATTCTGGGAAGAAAAAGGTTATATAACCGCGTCTGAATTCAGAAACTTTTTCGGACCTACCGTCCCTCTTGCCCGTATACCCAAATTTGTTTTTATGAACAACGAAACATTTCATGCTGATATAGAAGTTTTTCATTTCGGAAAACAACCGCTGAAAAATATTACCGCGCAATGGAAGGTGACCGATTGCGCCGGTAACATTATAGCTCAAAGTTCTTTTAAGGAACACGACATACGGCTCGACAATTGTATAACTCTTGGTTCCATCGATTTGCCGCTTTTGCAAATTACAAAAGCTAAAAAATTGACTTTATCGGTTTCGGTAGCCAATTATACAAATAGCTGGAATTTCTGGGTCTATCCGGTTGAACTTCCGACTATTGATAAGCGTGACATATATTTTTGTAATGAACTCGATGAAAAAGCCGATTCCGTGCTAAAGAACGGCGGGAAAGTATTTTTACATGCCGCCGGTAAAGTCGAGCGCGGCAAAGATGTAATTCAGTATTTGAATCCGGTATTTTGGAATACATCGTGGTTTAAGATGCGTCCGCCGCATACTCTGGGAATTTTGTGTAATCCCAAACATCCGGCGTTTTCGGATTTCCCCACAGAATTTCACAGCAATTTGCAATGGTGGGAAATTTTAAACCGTCAGCAGGTAATGAATCTTGAGTTGTTCCCGCCGGATTTTAAACCCCTGATACAACCGATCGATACATGGTTCTTAAATCGCAGATTAGCCGTAGTGTTTGAAGCCCAGGTGGAAAACGGAAAACTTATGGTTTGCAGCGCAGACCTTCAAAGCAATTTGGCGGAACGGCCAGCTGCAAGACAATTATTATATAGTTTGACAAAATATATGTTATCGGACAAATTTAATCCCAAATACAAAGTCGATTATGAAACGATTGCTGAGCTCTTCGAAAAGAAAGAACGACCGCCTGCAATAGACTTTCATACAAAACAATCCACGGACGATTTAAAACCGAAAAAGTAGATAGTTTACAAACTTACACGAATTAGGGCATCGGTATACTATAGTTAAAAAATTTTTCCGATTCTGCTTTCCGAATTCATATTAAACAATAATTAATTTAGGAGGGGTAATGAAGTATAAGATCAAATATCTTTTGGCAACATTTGTCTTACTGTTCTTGAGCAGTGTAAATGCGCAATTCGTACAGAAGAGCGACTCGCTCGGACTGGTCGTTATTCCGGCGGAAAAATATGACGCATACAGACCCGGTCTGGATGCAAAAGACGGCGACGTTTTTGCGCTGGAAGATTCCGTTGAGGGCTTTATGGGCGAAGGTTATATGAAAGCTTATATGGCAAAAGGCGACGGAAGCACAAGCAACGCCGAAACAATCAATATCAAATTATCTTATAATGTAAACTTTGTCGATACCGGAACGCATTATGTATGGGCTTATGTGTTTTTCCCGGATGACCATAGCGATTCTTTTTTCTACGGCGTTGACGGTGTTGTAGCCGGCCAGGTCTCAGGCCAACCGAGAGGATCATGGTCTTGGCATAAAGGGAATACGCCGATTGTAATCGATTCTGCCGGCGTTCATTCTGTCGATTTTTTCGGTCGTGAACCGAATGCATTGCTGGATCATATTATTATTACATCGAGCGAGACTTTCGATCCCAATATAAATAAGGAATGGATGCCGAAAGTAATAGCTTTTGTAAGTATGCCAGGTAAAATTGATCCCGCAACAAATGAAAACGCCGATAAACCTTTTATAGACGACCTAATATCTGCAGGATATGAAGTTTTTACGGTTTATACGAATTCTATAGAAACCGCCTCGCAAGGTCTGTTGGACAGTTTGAACTCCGCCGACCTTATAATTATCGGACGTTCGGGCTCCAGCGGAGATTTCGGGGGAAGTCACAAGGAAGCTTGGAATAACATTAAAGCTCCTGTTATGTTGCTGCATCTGTGGGCAGCCCGCAACAATCGTTTGAATTGGTTGCCGACGGGAACAACTACATCATACGATAATGCGGGGGATACTATTAAGGCAAAAATTGAATTGCCGGACGATCCGGTATTTCGGGGAATAACGCTGGCTGAAGACAACACTATGAATTGGGTAGTTTCTCCTTACGATTTTATGGCGACAACCGACGGGGGAAACGGAACGATATTGGCTCGCGAAGCCGGAACCTCAAATGTGTTGTTCGTACGCTGGGATCCCTGGGTGGAATTCTATGACGGCGCAGGGGATTATCCCGCAGGATATCGTACGTTAATCGGCAACGGCAACGACCATGCGGGTCCTTTTAATTACTACAATTTTACTCCCGAAGCCAAACAGGTATACCTGAATGAAGTCGAGCGGATGGTCAATTTGCCCGAGGCTCCGCCGAGACCGGTCGGACTAGGAAAAACCATTGCATTTATTAGTAAAGAAAGCGTTGTCGATCCGAATACAAATCTAAGCGCCGACAAACCTTTTATAGACGAGCTACTGGAGCAGGGCTATAAAGTATACACTCTTTATTCGGCATCGCTCGAAACAGCTTCAGAAGGATTTGTCGATACGCTGAATTCAGTCGACCTTGTGATAATAGGACGTTCCGGAACAAGCGGCGATTTTGGAGGTTCGCATAAAACCGCCTGGAATAATATAACTTCGCCCGTTCTTTTATTGCATTTATGGGCGGCGCGCAACAACAGATTGAATTGGCTGCCCACCGGCGCTACAACGTCATTTGATTCAGCAGGAGATACCATAATAGCTAAAATCGAAATGCCTGACGACCCTGTATTCGCAGGCGTTACGTTATCGAGCGACAGCACAATGTATTGGGTAACTTCTCCTTATGATTTCCTGGAAGCCGCGGACGCCGGTAACGGTATTGTGCTTGCAAGGGATGCCGCCACGTCAAATGTCCTCTTTGTACGCTGGGAACCCTGGGTCGAATTTTATGACGGAGCCGGAGATATGCCTGCCGGATATCGTTCATTAATCGGAAACGGAAACGACCACGCTTATGCAACCGGCGGGGATGCCGCTTTATTCAATTATTATAATTTTACGGAAGGCGCAAAACAAGTTTACCTGAATGAAGTGGCTCGTATGGTAAATCTTGGCAAAGTGCCCGAACCGGTATCGGTTGAAGAAGAAAAATCTTTGCCGGTCTCTTATTCGCTCGAACAGAATTATCCGAATCCTTTCAATCCGACAACAACCATTAAGTTCTCGCTGCCGGAAAAAAGCATCGTCAAAATTGCAGTATATGACCTCCTGGGCAGATTGGTAGCCAATCTGGTTAACGGAGAATATGCCGCCGGTTATCATACTATTCAGTTCAACGCTTCTGATTTGGCTTCCGGCGTCTATTTCTATCGTATCGAAGCGAATGATTTTGTGAGCGTTAAGAAACTTATGCTCCTGAAGTGAGTAGCCTCTCACTTATCCAAGGCTGTGTCTTTTGAAAGAGGCACAGCCTATTTGAAATTCTATTAACTCAAAAAACCTTTTATGAAAAATTATTACGGATATAAGATTACCGGAATAATCAGTTGTCTTATAACGGTCGCCTTATTAAACGTTACAAACGTTCATGCTCAAAACCCGGTAGATAAAAATGTAGATAAAAATATAGTTCTGGAAAAAATGCTGCTGGCTAATGAATACTTTATGAAGAAATGGCCGGACCCGGGAGCGGATATTGTTACGGATAAAAGACGCCCGAGCAATATCTGGACACGCGCCACATACTATGAAGGTTTAATGGCGTTGTACGGAATTAAACCCGACAAAAAATTTTATGATTATGCGGTTCAATGGGCCGAAAGCCACAATTGGGAACCGGCTTACGGAGGCACGACTACACGTAATGCGGATAACCAGGCGTGCGGTCAAACATATATCGAACTTTACCAGATAGATCCTCAACCGGAAAGGATTGAAAAAATTAAAAAAGTTATCGATGGAATGATAAACAGCAATAAAGTTGATGATTGGTGGTGGATAGACGCATTGCATATGGCGATGCCGGTGTTTGCAAAACTCGGCGCAATCTACGACGATACTCTATATTTTAATCGAATGTATCGAATGTATATGCATACCAAAACGGAAGAAGGGGATTCGGGATTATATAATAAAATCGACCATCTTTGGTGGCGCGACAAAGATTTCGATCCTCCTCACACTTCGCCGAACGGCGAAGATACGTATTGGTCGAGAGGCAACGGCTGGGTTCTTGCGGCGCTAGCGCGCGTTTTGGATGTAATGCCCTATAACGCTCCGCACAGAGACGAATATGAAACAACATTTAATGAAATGGCCGAGGCGCTCATAGCGGTTCAACGCGAAGACGGTTTCTGGAACGTAAGCTTGCATGACCCCGGCGAATTCGGCGGTAAAGAAACATCCGGTACCGCGTTCTTTACTTTCGGCTTGGCATGGGGCGTGAATAAAGGATTGTTAACAGACTCCGTTTATAAAGAAGCGGCAATAAAGGGTTGGAATGCATTAGCCAATGACGCGCTCCACGAAAACGGATTTTTGGGATACGTTCAAAGCACCGGTAAACAACCCTCCGACGGACAGCCCGTTACTTACGACAAAGCGCCGAACTTTGAAGATTATGGGCTAGGAGCCTTCCTGCTTGCCGGAAGCGAAATTTATAAAATGGCCGGTGGAACCACCGGCGTACCGCCGGAGAACAAAAGTAGTTCTGTACCCGCCGAATTTCAGTTGTATCAAAATTATCCGAACCCGTTTAATCCAAGTACGCAAATTAATTATACCATAACTTCTGCTTCAAAAATAAATATTAAAGTGTACGATTTACTTGGCTGCGAAATTGCTGAGTTAGTTAATGAATATAAAGAAGCCGGTTATTATACAGTAGTGTTCGACGCTTCGAATCTAAGCGGCGGAATTTATTTTTATAGGATTACGATTCAAAATAAAGAAACGCCGCTGTTCACGGAATCTAAAAAAATGATTGTCATTAAATAAGCTTGCCGATGTGTTATGTTGTTTCCGTTCGGACGAAATTATAACTACCCAACTGCGATTACATAATAAAAGTCGAAAAGACAGAGTAAAAAAATTATGAAGAGAGAAATATCCGATAGTTTTCAAAAGAAAAAAAGAATTCGGCTGATAGTTTTAGTATGTGTACTGCTAATTCTCGGTATCTTATGGAATTCGACTTTAGCCCAGAACAATGCTCCGGTAAAGTTATCCTGGCTTGGGGGTAAACCGCCGTTATTATCTACCGGCGTTAGCTGGGGGGTTCCGTTTCCTGAAGGCAAGTTAGATAAATCAACAAAATTTTTATTGAAAGATTCACAGGGAAAAACTTTGCCTGTTCAATCATGGCCTTTGGCTTATTGGCCGGACGGTTCGTTAAAATGGATCGGTTTAAGTACTGTTGTCGATACGAATTCCGGCGCCGTATTTCAACTCCAAGCCATAAAAGCTGCCGATGTCAATCCGTTTAAAACAAAAGTGGAAGTAACAGATACAGGCAATGATATATTAGTGAACACAGGAGTTCTACAGTGTGGCATTCCCAAGCGCGGCGAACGACTTATTCGTTTTATAAAGATTAACGCGAGAGAAATTTCCACAGGCGGAAGATTGGTTTGTATTTTACAGAATGGACCAAGCTCCGAAGCCGGAATACAACCCGCAAAAGAAAAATTTATCGGCAATATTGATAATGTTACGGTCGAGCAAAGCGGACCGGTCAGAGCGGTAATTAAAATAGAAGGCAAACATTTCTCCGAGTCGGGCGCCAGAAGCTGGCTGCCGTTTATTGTTCGACTCTATTTTTACGCAGGTCAACAATCTATCCGTATGATTCATACGATTATTTATGACGGCGATCAGCAAAAAGATTTTATACGCGGTTTGGGACTGGTTTTTGACGTTCCGCTCGACGAACAACTGTACAACCGCCATATCCGTTTTTCCGGGGACGACGGCAGATTATGGGACGAACCGTGTCAGCCTTTGAGCGGAAGATATCCTTTGGACCGCCGGGAAGATTTTTACGACAGACAATTGAGAGGTTTACGAATTCCCGAACCTGATTCGCTTTCAAAACAGCAACGGTTTCTTATTGACAACTGGGCTTCGTGGAATGATTATAAATTAACGCAGCTCAACGCGGACGGATTCAGGATATTGAAAAGGACAAACGATAAAAGCGCATGGATAGACGCCGGATACGGTCATCGGGCAAGCGGTTTGGCTTTTGTCGGCGACGTTTCAGGCGGATTGACGGTATGTTTACGCGATTTCTGGCAGTCGTTTCCTTCCGCTTTCGAAATAACAGACGTCAAAAAAGATACTGTCCGATTGAAAACTTGGCTCTGGCCTCCGGATGCAGACGAAATGGATATGCGTCATTACGATACTTTAGCCTGGGGACATAATCTTCTGGCAAGTTATGAAGACGTTCAACCGGGATTTAGTATCGCAACCGGTGTCGCACGCACAACAGAATTGGTATTATTTGCCTCCGGCAATGTGCCCGATTATGAAACTCTTCATAAAATGGTTGCAACGGTTAATCAACCGCCTTTATTGGCGGCAACGCCGGAATATCTGCACAGCATCCCTGTATTCGGCGTCTGGAGTTTGCCGGACAGGGGCAATAATGTTAAATGCTGGCTCGAAAACCAACTCGAAAATGCATTTAAATATTATCAACTGGAAGTGGAACAACGCCACTGGTACGGTTTCTGGCATTACGGAGATATTCAACACAGCTACGACCGCCGCAGGCATACGTGGAAATACGATATGGGGGGATATGCCTGGGCAAATACGGAATTGATGCCGAATATGTGGCTCTGGTACAGCTTTTTGAGAACGGGAAATAGCGACATATTCCGAATGGCTGAAGCAATGACTCGCCATAACAGCGAAGTGGATATTTATCATCTGGGACCTTTCAAAGGATTGGGCAGCCGCCACAACGTCGTTCATTGGGGATGCGGCGCCAAAGAAGCGCGAATTTCTCAAGCGGCTTTAAATCGATTTTACTATTATCTGACTACCGACGAAAGAACGGGCGATTTAATGCATGAAGTAACGGAGGCTGCTAATGAAGCGATAGGTAAAATCGACCCGTTGCGTTTGATTCTCGAAAAGAGCGATTATCCTACGCATGTACGCGTCGGACCCGACTGGCTTGCGCTTGTAGGCAACTGGATGACGGAATGGGAAAGAACTGGGGATACGACATATCGCAACAGAATTATGCAGGGAGTTAACAGTCTTTATGACATGCCGTACGGTTTCTTTTCGGGAAAAGACGCCGCTTTCGGATATGATCCTAAGACTTACAAACTTTATCGATTGAATGAAGACGACATTGGTTCGGCGCATCTTTCGGTTCTGATGGGCGGTCCCGAAGTCGCTTTCGAATTAACTAATTTATTGAAAAACGAAAAATGGAATAAAATGTGGAATCAATTCTGTAAACTTTACGGAGCTCCGGTTTCTGAAGTCGAGAAAGAATTCGGAAGAAAAGTCGAACTCGGAAAACCCGGCTCCTGGTATGCCAGATTGCCCGCTTGGTACGCTAAAGTTTCGGGCGACACTGCTTTTGCAGCCCGGGCATGGAACGAATTTCTTAACGCAAAACCGAGGTATTATCATACGGTTTTCAAAATGACAAAATTCGACAGCGTTCAAAGTTTACAGCCGGTTTATGAAGTGAGAGGAGTTTCAACGAACAATACGGCGCAATGGTGCCTGAATGCAATCGAATTGCTTGAACTCGTCGGTGATAATATTCCCGAAGAAATTTTACAAAATTTCAGGGATAGCGTCTGCGCCGAAGGATACAAAATAGGCGAGTTACTGTACCGGGACGACTTCGAAAACGGACTGGATAATTGGATTGTCGAAACAAAAAAATCGCCTTTTTCCAAAGTTGAAATTCAAGACGGTAAATTGATTATCGACGTAGAGCACGGAGCTACCGTATGGTTTAATAAAAAACTCGAAGGTAATTTGTTGATTGAGTATAAAAGGAAGGTAATTGATAACGGTGGATATAACGACAGATTATCCGACTTAAATCAATTCTGGATGGCAACAGACCCGAGGAACGATAATTTGTTCACGCGAGACGGCGCATTCTCGTCGTATGACTCGTTGAGTCTTTATTATGCGGGTATTGGCGGAAACAGCAATACAACTACGCGATTTCGGAAATACCGGGGAAACGGCGAGCGCGCTCTCATATTCGATTATAAGGATGAAAAACATCTCCTTCGACCGAACAAAACCTACTTTATACAAATTATTGTTTACAATGGAACGACAAGCCTTTACGTCGACGGCGAATTGTATTTTACTTATAAAGACAACGATCCTTTAACGGAAGGATATTTCGGATTCCGTACTGTAAAATCGCACCAGGAAATAGACGACTTCAAGATCTACCGTTTAAAATAATTTTTAATCATCTCGGAACAGTATAATGAAAAGAAAAATTATCTTTATTGTGTTCGCTCTGATAATTAACGGTATATTTTCTTCAAATGTTTTTTCGCACATAGGGAAACGATTTCCATCGGAACGCAAAGTCGTAATCGATCCGGTAACCGGAGTTAAATTAATCTTTTTGACAAGCTTGCAGTCGGGCGATTCCAAAATTTATCCCACGCACAATCAATGGACTTCCGACGGCAATTGGATTATTTTCAGGTCGAGGAGAGTAAGGGGCGAAGCTATGGCAGTTAATGAAAAGAGCGGCGATATTGTACAGGTTACCGAAGGCGGTTACAGAGGAACGCTGATTGTAGCCAGAAAATCGATGAAGCTTTATTATATGAAAAGATTTTATGATGATAGCAACCCGAGGGAAATTATCGAAGTTAATCTCGATAAACTATTCGAAGACAGCGAAAAGGGCGCTCTGAAAGACGCTTCTTTTTATCAAAAAGTCTGCGGCGTAATTCCCGCCGATTACGGAGCTAACGGAGAACTCGCTTTTGACGCGGATGAAGAGTGGTTATGGTTCCGCGTAGGCAAAGAAAAAGCAATGAAATATCTGCCGGAAGACGCCACGATAGAAGGAAATTTCGGTCCCCGCAATATGGGCGCAGGCCCCGGCGGCATTGCTGGCATTAATGTTAAGACCGGAGAAATTAAATATGTTGTCTCCGTTCCTTTTCAGGTAGGGCATATTCAAAGCAATCCGTGGGCGCCGGGCCAAATAGTTTTTTGTTGGGAGACGGGAGGGAAATCGCCGCAACGCACATGGATTGTAAACTCGGACGGAACTGGCTTAAGACCGTTATACCCCGAAGCTCCTTACGAATGGGTTACTCACGAAGTCGTAATAACTCCCGACGAAGTAGCATTTGCTATATTGGGACACAGAAAAATTCCCGGAATAAATAAATCGGATGAAACCGATAACGAGAGTCCGGGGCAGGAAGCGGAATGGGGAAATTGCGGCACTAGGGAAAAACCGACCGGTCTGGCGATTGTAAATATCAAAACGCGTGAAATGATGATTGCCGGTCAAATACCTTACGGCAGCGGATTCTGGCATGTTGTCGGTTCGCATGACGGCCGGTTCGCCGCAGGCGATAATTTTGCGCGCGAGATTTATTTAATCGACAGACAATCTCATGAAATGAAATTGCTCTCTGCCGGCCATAAAACCACTGCGGCAGATCATCCTCATCCCTCGTTCAGCCCGGACGGCTCTAAAATTCTTATCCAATCGGCTATGCTGTCCGAAGACGGTAGATCAATGAATCTTTGCATTATACCGATTCCGGAAGATTGGCTCGGAAAACATAACTAAAGACTTTTACCTATTTCATTAATAAATTAAAGGAGAAAGCTGTGAAACGAGTAATTTATTTTACGCTTATTTTATTTATAAGTACGCTGGCGCTTGCCCAGAACAAAAATGAGGACGAAAAGATAATCAGGAAAGTAGCCGATTATATTGTCGAACACGGAGTCCTGGGATTTAAAGACTTGAATACTGGAAAAGTGTATTCGTCAACAAAAGACGCGCCGAAAGACGCGGCGCTTCGGTTTATTTCCCCCTTCGGCGAATGGCATTATACAAACGGTGTGATCAATATGGCATTGATTAATCTGTCTGAATTTACAGGAGATAAAAAATATGCCGACTATGCGGCTGCTCATGTTGCTTTCGGTATGGACAATTATAAATATTTCCAGGCAAGATACAATAAAGAAAAAGACGGGCCTCATTATCATTTCCCATTCGGACAATTATGGACAATGCGCGAACTAGACGATTGCGGCGCAATGGGCGCCAGCATGATGGACGTTTATGAATTCGTCAAACGCGACGATTACAAAAAATATATCGAAGACGCAGCGCGGCATATTTCGGAAGGGCAGGAGCGTCTCGAAGACGGAACTCTGGTCAGAAGGTTTCCGCACGAAATGACTCTGTGGGCTGACGACCTTTATATGAGCGTTCCGTTTCTGGCAAGAATGGGCAAGTTCTCAGGCGACACAAAATATTGGGACGACGCAATTCTTCAAATAAAAAACTTTACCAAATATCTGTGGGACGACAATAAAGAATTGTACTGGCACTGCTATTATACCGACGTTGAACGAAACGGCGTTGCGCATTGGGGAAGATGTAACGGCTGGGTAATGATGGCTAAAGTTCACCTGTTGAATATTTTACCCGAAGATTATCCCGGCAGGGAAGAAGTTAGAAAAGATCTCGAAAGGCAAATCCTCGGCATTGCCAAATACCAAAACCCAGAAGGTCTGTGGCATCAATTGCTCGATAAAAACGATTCATATCTTGAATCTTCATGTTCTGCAATGTTTGTCTATTCAATTGCTAGAGCTGTCAACCAGGGCTGGATCGATAAACGTTATGCTTCGGTTGCGCTCAAAGGATGGGAGGGCTTGAAAAAATTGAAAATCAGGTCTGACGGTCAGGTAAAAGATATTTGCGTGGGTACTGGAATTGAGGACAATCTCGTTTTCTATTACGAACGTCCCGCCAGATTAAATGAAAAGCACGGCATCGGTTCCGTAATTGACGCGGGTATTGAAGTCGTCAAATTGAAAGAGAATTTAAAAAATAACTGAGGGGGATTTATGAAGACATTTGCTTTTAAAATGAAACTCAAACCCGGTTTTAAAGAAGAATACAAAAAGAGACACGAGGCCATCTGGCCTGAACTAAAAACCCTTCTGCTTGAAAGCGGCGTCAGAGACTATTCGATATTTCTGGACGAAGAAACCAATACGCTTTTTGCAGTACAAAAACTTGCCGGGGATTCGTCGTCGCAGGATTTGGGGTCGAACCCGATTGTCCAAAAATGGTGGAAGTACATGGCTGATATAATGGAAACAAATCCGGACAATTCGCCAGTTACCGTTCCTCTGGAAATGGTATTTCATATGGACTAATAAACAAAGGATAAATCATATGGATTCATTAATGAGTATTATACTTATTGCATTTGGCAGTATATGCGCTGCAAGCTTTTACGTGCCGATTAAAAAAATCAAAGAATGGTCGTGGGAATCATACTGGATTGTTCAGGGAGTTGTATCGTGGATTCTGGCGCCCTGGATTTTTGCATATTTCACTGTTCCAAATCTGCTGGACGTTTTGAAAAACTCCCCGGGCGACGCCGTTTGGGCTGCATTTATATTCGGCGCTCTTTGGGGAGTCGGCGGGTTGACGTTCGGATTGAGTATGAGATATCTGGGAGTGGGGCTCGGTCAATCGGTTGCCCTCGGATTTACAGCGGCTCTGGGAACTTTAATTCCGCCTTTTGTATCGGGGCGAAATTTATTTACGACTTATGAAGGAAGATTGATTTTATTGGGAGTGGCTCTTTGCGTAGCAGGTATAGCCATCGTAGGATATGCGGGCGTCCTTCGTTCGCGCAATATGCCGGAGGAAGCCAGAAGAGAAGCCATAAAAGACTTCGCTCTAAAAAAAGGATTGCTGATTGCGGTGCTATCGGGCTTAATGAGCGCTTGCTTCAATTTCGGTATCAACGGCATTCCCGGAGTAATCGACGCCGGTTATGCTATTCAAAAAGTTGCCTCTTCCTTCGGAACGGATCCGCTCTTCGTAGTAAATCCCGTTTATATTATTGTAATGTTCGGAGGATTTGTTACGAATTTTGTCTACTGTATGTATCTCAACTATAAAAACAAAACCTTCGGCGATTATGTTAGTGTCAATAAACGGGTTTTGTTAAACAATCTGCTTTTCAGCCTTCTGGGCGGAACGCTCTGGTATTTGCAGTTCTTTTTCTTCGGGATGGGACAAAGCAAACTGCCCGAAGAAATGTTTGTATTCGGCTGGAGTATTTTAATGGCATTAAACATTCTCTTCAGTAATGTTTGGGGCTTAATACTCAAGGAATGGAAAAATGCCGGCGCCAAAACCGTCGCTACTTTGATGGTCGGCTTAATTGTATTAATTCTATCCACATTTGTAATCAAATTATAATCATACAGAAATACGGAGGATTACATGAAAAATCCAAAAACTGTTGAACAGGCATATCAAATTGCCAAAGAAGCATATGCTGAGTTTGGCGTTGATACCGACGAGGCTATTAAAAAAATGGAAGAGGTGAACATAAGTCTTCACTGCTGGCAGGCTGACGACGTGGGCGGATTCGAAACTCCCGATTCCGAACTCAGCGGCGGCGGGATTCAAGTGACCGGCAATTATCCCGGGAAAGCCAGAACAATTGAACAATTGCGAGCTGATATCGAAAAAGTTATGAGTCTGCTGCCGGGTAAACAACGTCTGAATCTCCATGCCATCTACGGCGATTTTCAAGGCGAAAAAGTCGATCGAGACCAAATAGAAATAAAACATTTTCAAAGCTGGGTCGACTGGGCGAAGAAACTCGGTATCGGTATTGATTTCAATCCTACCTGCTTTTCGCATCCCTATGCAGACGACGGTTTTACACTGTCGAGTAAAAATGAAAAACACAGAAAATTCTGGATCGAGCACGTCAAACGCACGCGGGAAATTGCAGCCGAAATTGGCAAGCAACTCGGCAAACCGTCTGTTAATAATATCTGGATTCCCGACGGTTCAAAAGATATTCCCGTCGACAGAGCCGCTCACCGCGCTTTACTGAAAGAATCCCTGGACGAAATATTCAAAACGGAATTTCCAAAGGAATATCTAAGGGACTCGCTCGAAAGCAAACTCTTCGGCATCGGTTCGGAATCGATGGTCGTTGGTTCGCACGAATTTTATACCGGCTATGCGGTTAGGAATAACAAACTGATTTGTATCGACAGCGGCCACTTCCATCCGACCGAACAAATAGGAGACAAAGTTTCTTCTTTGCTTCTCTTTGTGGATGAATTGCTCCTTCATATCAGCCGCGGCGTACGCTGGGACAGCGACCATGTGGTAATATTTAACGACGAAGTTAAATTGATCGCCGAGGAAATAGTAAGAGCAAACGCTTTGAAACGAATTTATGTAGGGCTCGATTTCTTCGACGGTAGTATGAACAGGATAGGAGCGTACGTGGTCGGTACAAGAGCCACTCAGCTTGCCTTCTTGTTCGCGCTGCTTGAACCTACCGAAAAGCTGAGGGAATATGAAGAAAACGGACAATATTTCGAGCGCTTGGCTTTGCTCGAACTGTTGAAAACCAAACCGTTCGGAGCTGTATATGATTATTATTGCCTGATTAATGACGTTCCCGTCGGGGAAGACTATATTACTGTAATTGAAAATTACGAAAAAGAAGTCCTCAGCAAAAGAAGCTGATTTCCTATCCCTAAAGAGCGGTTTATTAAAAACTGCAAAATATTTTTTCCTGTTTTAATCTGTTCGAAGTCTCCCATGAATCAATCAAAACATTCATTCGGTCGAATAAAAAATCGGTTAACAGACCGAATTTTCGGGAATTAATACGGTTTATAATATTCCGCTCTTTTTCGTTTAAAGTCATATATTGAATTTTCTGTTTTAGCAAATTTCTGATAACATAACAGAGGAAAATCTATGAAACGTCGTGATGCCATCATAAAAACTGCGGGAGCCGTGGCGTTGACAGCCATCTCTCCTTCGTTGAGTCCGTTTATTTTTACGCCAAAAGGAGGCGGCGGGAAAGAATATAATGTTCTTAAATTCGGCGCTGCGGGCGACGGTAAAACTTTGGATACTAAAGCCATTCAAAATGCGATTGACAAAGCCCATGCCGAAGGAGGCAACGCAAAAGTTATTATTCCGGAAGGATACAAATTCTTAACCGGCACAATTGTTTTGAAAAGCGGAGTCGAGTTTTTTATCGATCAGGGCGCTGAATTGATAATTAGCGCAAATCAAGCCGATTACAAGAATTCGGCTGTCTTTTATGCCGAGGGCGCCGAAGGTTTGACTATGTCGGGCTTCGGTAATATTGAAGGACGCGCTACTGATTTTATGTCCCATTACGAAGAAGAAAACGAATGGTGGATTCCCAACAAATGGCGTCCGAAAATGTTTATTCTGAAAGAATGCAGGAACATGCAGCTGAAAGATTTTTCTTTCAGCAGAGCGCCGGAATGGGGCGTTCATATGCTCGGCTGCGAAAATGTTCTGGTAGATGGAATCCGGGTCAGAAATTATCTCGACGTTCCAAATTGCGACGGCGTCGATCCCGACCATTGCAGAAAAGTGGAAATAAAAAATTGCGATATAGTTTGCGGAGACGACGCAATAGTGGTTAAAGCCACTAAACAGGACAAAGACTACGGTCCGTCTACGGATATTCGCGTTTACGATTGCATACTCGAGACTCAGGATTCGGGAGTAAAAATCGGCACCGAAACTACGAGCGATATCAAGAACGTGCTTTTTGAAAATTGTAAAATAAAATCGAGCTGCCGGGGAATAAATATTCAACTGAGAGATAACGGTATAGTAAGCGATATTGTTTTCAGCAATATCGAGTTTATATCGAGGTATCATTCCGACCCGTGGTGGGGACGCGGAGAAGCAATTTCGTTTACAGCTATACCGAGAAATCCCGATACTAAATCTGGTAAAATCAAAAATATATTAGTGAAAAATGTATTCGGTAAAGCCGAAAACAGTATCAGAATTAACGGTACCAAAGAGAGTATAATTGAAAATGTTAAACTTGAAAATGTCTCGGTAAAATTCGACAGATGGACAAAATATAAAGGCGGATTATTCGACAACCGGCCCACTAAAATTTATGAGCCGATTGAACACAGAGACAATCCGGCTATAAGTATTCGGCATGCTAAAGATGTTTCAGTATTTAACAGTTCAATAAAATGGGGCGAGAATTTACCCGAATATTTCACGAACGCTATTAAGATTGAAAATTCAGAAAATATAAGAATAAAATCATTTAACGGCAGTTCCGCAAACCAAACCAAATATGATGACATCTTATTTTTATAGGTAAAATAATGAAAAGAATTATTGTATCGCTAATATTCATGGTTATAATTACCTCTTCGAATTTCTGTCAGTTGAGGCAGGATACAACTTTTTCCGTATTCCAGTTTCCTCACGAAAGAATACCCGTAATCGACGGAAATATAGAAGACTGGTCAATAGTTCCGGACTCTTTTGCAATCGGTATCGAGCAATTGTGGGAAGACTCCGGAAAACAGGATAAAATCGACAAAAAAAATCTCGATGTAAAAGTGAAAGTTGGCTGGGTAAAAGGATTAAACCGACTCTATTTTTTGTACGAAGCTTATGACAATTTCTGGAATTTTTCCAGACGCGATCACCATAACGACATATTCGAAGTTGTAGTAGACGGCGATCTGTCGGGCGGTCCGTTGGTAGACCACGGGCATTATAAAGTATGGAAAGAAAATGCTGTGGGTGATATAAGAGTTAAACTCGATCCGCGTATAAAAACAGAAGACGAGCATTGGTTGATGCATGGAGTGCACGCACAGAACTATCATATTTTTACTCCTTCCGGGAATAAAGACTGGTGTATGGTATGGGGCGTTCAACCCTGGATAAAAGATTTTCCGTACGCGCTTTCCGCTTGTAAATATGATTTTAATAAAACCGGCGATTCCGGGAAATTGACACTTGAATTTTACATTACGCTATTCGATTATGCTTCGGCGGACGGACCTTCGCGATCTGTAGAATCGAAGCTCGAGGAGAATAAGATGATCGGACTATCGTGGGCGGTTATCGACTATGATGATTCCGCTTCAAGCGGACATAACGGTTTCTGGAATCTCTCGCGCGAACATACAATGTATGGCAATGCGTCTTATTTATGCCTGTTCAAACTAATGCCGCTGTTAAAGGAATTCCTTCCCAAAATTAAAGCCGACTGGGATTTTAAGATAATCGATTTCGAAAAAAGAATAGTGGCTTTTCGGGATTTGTCGGTCGGGAACATAACGAAGTGGAAGTGGGACTTCGGAGACGGCAACTACTCATACGAGCAAAATCCGATTTATCAATATAAGAAAGGTGGCGATTACAACGTGACGCTTTATGTGGAAGGTCCTGACGGAAAGGACGAATTAACCAAAGTGTGGGATGTAGCCTTTAAATAAAAGAAGAGTACTTAGTAGAATAAAAAAGATAACAAAGCCTCATTCCTTAATTGTGAATGGGGCTTTTTATTTAGAAATGATAAAAGTTGAGAGCCATTAATTATAAATAATCTATTGCCCGGAAGGACTTGAATTTACCCGACTTAGACGGGCCTCCGATCCGCTGATTTTTTGAAAACAAAAAACCCGGCAATAGTTTAAGTACCGGGTTAATTTTTTTCTGTGGGCCCAGAAGGACTTGAATTTACCCGACTTAGACGGGCCTCCGACCCGCTGATTTTATAAAAACAAAAAACCCGGCAATAGTTTAAGTACCGGGTTTAACTTTTTTCTGTGGGCCCAGAAGGACTTGAATTTACCCGACTTAGACGGGCCTCCGATCCGCTGATTTTTTAAAAACAAAAAACCCGGCAAAATTAAGTACCGGGCTTTTATTTTTTTCTGTGGGCCCAGAAGGACTTGAACCTCCGACCCGCTGATTATGAGTCAGCTGCTCTAACCAACTGAGCTATGGGCCCATTATTTTAAGCGGTACAAAAATAATGTTTTAGCGGTTTCTTTGCAAATACGATTAGGTAATATAAGTAAATTTGCGCCTTAAAATTCTATTATTTGTCCATATATTGCAAAAAAGATAAAAAAAAGATTATATTTGTATTCCATTTTGGATTATTATTCATTGACATAATGTCTGCCGGGGTGGCGGAATTGGTAGACGCACAGGACTTAAAATCCTGTGGGTGTTTTCACCCGTGCCGGTTCGAGTCCGGCCCTCGGTACGTCTTTTTTCAAAACTAAGTTTTTGTAGTTAATTATAACTTATTGAAAATAAGTTAATTGAATTCTTAGCTCAGTTGGCTAGAGCGACCCGCCTTGGCGGGTAGGTCGCAGGTTCGAAACGATATTATATATTAACAAGATAAATTAACTGATTATTAAAAAAGAAAATAGTTTTATGAGTTAAATAAATTAAATGGGTTCTTAGCTCAGTTGGCTAGAGCGACCCGCCTTCGCGGGTAGGTCACAGGTTCGAAATAATATTATACATTGACAAGATAAATTAACTGATTATTAAAAAAGAAAATAGTTTTATGAGTTAAATAAATTAAATGGGTTCTTAGCTCAGTTGGCTAGAGCGACCCGCCTTGGCGGGTAGGTCACAGGTTCGAAATAA
>NZ_JBMOLD010000007.1:0-88105 GCF_049325435.1 Melioribacter sp.
CACTGTTTTCCTGAGGAAACTTAAGAAAACTTATTCAACATGTCAAAGAACTATATGGCTCTAAATCAAAATTGACATAACAATAGGTCAATTTTCTCTGTTGACTTTTAACGGAATAACTTAGCGGGCAATTACTGGTGGAATCAAAATGTCGTTCACGCTATAGTAGACAATAAAATCTATAACTCGTTCAACGAAAACGATCATAAAATGTATCTGTTCGGGCTCGGACTGCGCAGAGAAATGGATACGGTCAAAACAGTCTCGTTTTTCCTCGAAATGGAAATGGGCGTTTCTTATATAACTTATAACAAATACGAGAACGAAATACTCGCTTTCGAAGGTTATCCGGTATACGTCGCCGCCATTAATGGCAGAGAGGTTACGGAATATACTTTTCTGACGGGGTTCGGCGCCGGGATAGTTCAACACATGAAAGGAAATCTGGCTTTAATTGTAGAGTTCAAACTAAATGTGTTCAGATTAAACGGCGAAGCAATTACAAATTACATGATAATGTCCGGATTCAGCTTCGATCTCTAATCATCCTTAAAATACACCCGGAAACAGGCGGCACAATAATATTGCCCGATGCCTCGCCCAATTTTTTAACGCCCGCCTGTTTGTCGTTAGCCAATATTTCCCAATTGCCGGGCGGGAGAGGGAATTCAAGATTTACTTCCTGCTCGGCGTTGAATAATACTGTAAAATGTTCTTCTCCGTATTTGAGCAGGTATGCCAGTCCGAATTCGCTTTTGACGTGGTCGAAAAACGCAATGTCGTTGTAATTTGCTCTTCTGAATGCTTCGTATTTATTGCGTATCTCTATCAAACCTTTGTAATAATCGAGCAGTTCTTTATTTGTTTCGGCTTGAGCATAATTTATGTAATTTGTCTTATTGTCCTTGTTGTAAGAATCGTTGTCCATTGTGCCTTTTCGCGGATCGGGCGCTTTGATATTATAAGGAATCACTTTCGAACGCGCGAATTCCTGACCTTCGTGTATCATTATCATCCCTTGAGATGTAAGAAGGAAGAGAGCCGCAAGTTTGTTCAGTTTTAGCTGGCGGGGGGAAAGCCTGACGAATTCGTCGACGTTTTTGATTATTTTATGGGCGTCAACTTCGCCGGAGGCAATTCTTATAAAATCCCCGAGCGTATAATTGTCGTGCGATTCGATATAATTAACGGAGTGCTCTTTTTTGTTGTAAATTCCGTATTCGTCGCGCCTCAATGTCCCGTTGACATAACTTTTAATTCTTTTGGGAGAATTGTTGCCGTACCATTTGCCGAAAATCCAGCCTTTGCCGTTAAAGGGATTTTCTCCTTTTATTCCGTTTCGAATCTGATCGTTCCAGGCAGCCCAGCCTCTGTCGGAAAACCCTCCGGGATTATAAGCGCCTCCGCCCCACGGCTCGGCTATTAGAATAACGTCAGGGTTGATTTTTCTGGCTTCGTTTGTAAAACGTTCGATTGTTTCCCAATCGATTAACGTCGCAATGTCGAATCTGAAACCGTCGATATGATATTCTGTCATCCAGTAAAGCAGGCTTTCGATAATTAACCTTCTGACCATCGGGCGTTCTGTTTTTAAGTCGTTGCCGCACCAGCTTCTCGATTCGAAATTGCCGTTTTCGTCGAGCCTGAAATAATATTCTTTGTCGATTTGTTTCAGATTGCCGAGTTCGTATTCGGAAAAATGATTGTATACCACGTCGAGAATGACGGCAATGTTTTCTTTATGAAAGGCTTTGACCATTTCCTTGAAATCTTCAATCTGCCTTCCGCTCTTGCCGATCCATCTGTTCCATCGGAAGGAGGGCGAATTTTCGGAATAGTATGCGGCGGGCGCAAAATATGCGGCGGTCATATAACCCCAGTGATTCCTTTCGTAAGGATTGATGTTGTTAATAACGCCGTTTTTGATTGTGCCGTAGGGTAGTTCGCAGTAGCCGTATTCGTGAACGGGCAAAAGTTCTACTGCGTTAACGCCCAACGATTTGATATAATTCAATCCGCCCTTAATGTCCCGCTCGACCATCCCTTTATAAGTGCCGGGACTTTTTGCTCCGGAAGTTTTATCGATCGTCATATCGCGGACGTGGCATTCGTAGATTATCAAGTCTCTCCAATCGCGATGAACGTATTCCGTTCCTTCCCAGTCGAAATCTTTCTGCTTTACTACAATTGAGCGTCGGGGGTTTTGATAAGTAGTAAAAGTCGCTACCGCTTTCGAATAAGGATCGGTGCATATCGGCTTGTTGGGATTTGATATGTCTTCGCCTTCATGATAAACTTTATAACCGTAAAATTTTCCGGTCAGATCTTCGTCGATCAGAATTTCCCAAACGCCGTCGTCGTCGCGTTCCATAAAATATTCGCGGCAGAAAGAATCCTCGGGTTTTTCGAAAACGCAGAGTCTAACCTGAACCGGCGAAGGGGCAAACAATCTGAATATGGTTGCGCCTTCTTTAACTACGGAGCCTAATTCTTTTTCGGAGTAATAGCGGTCTAATTCCCGATATCTGATTTGAAATTCGGATAGCTTTTTTTCTTTTACCTCAGGCTTGTTGTCTATAACAAACATTTAATAATCCTTTCTTAACGGAACGATAACGTGTCGTGATTAATTATCGAATAAAAAATATAATTCTTGAACACGATTAGTTTATTTATAATAAATGATTTTTTATTGCAATATTAAAGGAAAGCGGAAAACAGATCTCCGCTTTTCAATCGTCAAAGATAGAAATCGAAGGTGAGAAAAAGAAGTAAATAATTATCCCACGAAGAACGACAACATAATACCAGCTGCAACAGCCGAGCCGATAACTCCCGCCACATTGGGCGCCATGGCATGCATTAAAAGATGGTTGGTCGGATCGTATTGTAATCCCACCATTTGGGAAACGCGGGCGCTGTCCGGAACTGCGGATACTCCCGCATTGCCAATAAGAGGATTGATTTTATTCTTATCGCTCAAAAATAAATTGAGAAATTTAACGAAAAGAATTCCGCCCGTCGTTGCAATAATAAACGAAACCGCGCCGAGTACGAAGATGCCGACCGATTTAGCGGTCAGAAAAGTAGTTGCCTGGGTTGAAGCTCCGACAGTCAGACCGATTAGAATTGTAACAATATCGATCAATGCTCCTCTCGCCGTTTCAGCCAATCTTTTCGTAACTCCGCTCTCCTTCAATAAATTGCCGAAAAACAACATTCCCAAAAGCGGAATTGCTGAAGGGGTTATTGAACACGTAAGCAGGAGTCCTATAATCGGAAAAAGTACTTTTTCCAATTTCGAAACCTGGCGCGGCGGTTTCATTCTGATTGTGCGTTCTTTCGGCGTGGTAAGAAGTTTCATAATCGGCGGTTGAATTACCGGCACAAGCGCCATATATGAATATGCGGAAATTGCAATTGCGCCTGTTAATTCGGGGGCAAGTTTTGCCGAAAGGAATATTGCCGTTGGACCGTCGGCGCCTCCGATAATGCCTATTGCCGCCGCCTGTTGAGGAAGATATCCCAAGGCCAGCGCAATAGTATAAGCTCCGAAAATTCCAATTTGCGCCGCGGCGCCGAGTATGATTAACTTGGGATTCGACAACAAAGTCGAAAAGTCCGTCATTGCGCCGATACCCAGAAAAATTAACGGAGGATAAATGCCGTGTGTTACCCCGTAATACAAATAACTGAGAACGCTGCCTTCTTCATAAATTCCGACTTTTAGATTTGCCGCTTCTGCAAACGGTATATTGCCGATTAAAATTCCGAATCCGATCGGAACCAGAAGCAAGGGCTCGTATTCTTTCGTGATAGCAAGATAAATGAATATCAAACCAACCGTAATCATTATCAAATGTCCGACAGTTACATTTGCGAACGCCGTATACTGCATGAAAATATCGAAACCGTGACCGATAAATTTGAAAAACTCCATCATAGTTTAGCTCCCTATCTCCACTAAAATATCGCCTTCCAGTACTGAATCACCGGGTTTTACTTTTACGGCAGTAATTTTACCTTCTTTATCTGCGTTTACGTTGTTTTCCATTTTCATCGCTTCGAGAGTAAGAAGTTTATCGCCTATTTTGACAGTGTCGCCTTCTTTAACGTAGACGTACAAAATAACGCCCGGCAAAGGCGATTTAATCAATCCCGCGCCTTTTCTTTCCGCCGGTTTGCTCGTTTTTTTAGTGGCAATGTCGATGTCTGTGCTCGGAGCCGCTACGCTTCGTACGAGTTTGGGCGTTTTGGGCGTCTGTACTTTCTTTTCGAGTTCCACCCTGTAGCGGGTTCCGTTTACTTCCAGTTCGGCGATGTTGTCTTCGAAACTCAAAATTTCGACCTCGTAATTATTGCCGTTAATTGTAAACTTAAAATTTCTCATATTAACCTCTCGAACGTGGATATTGCCGCAAGCCGTAAATTTTTGAGCTCCAAGGCGAATAAACGCGCGCAACGCGGTTAATCGTCAACACCATGTTTTCTTTGTCGTGAAGTTCGTTCAGGTAAAGAAAAATCGCCGTCGAAATAGCGGCGTTTACTTCTCCCGTTAATTCGGCGTTTTCCGATTTAGATTCGCTCTGCGTTTGTTTCTTCTTTATTCGGTTGTTTATTGCTTTGGTCAGGTTATAAAACACGATGTAGAGCAGCAGGAGGGACGAAAAGACGACCGCCATACCGATGAAAGTCAGCCCGATTCCGTATGCGTCGAGTTGACTGAATTTTTCAGCGTTCTGTTCTATTCTGCCGCGCGTTAATGTATCTATTGCCGACTGCTGAAAAGCAAACAAAAACATGATTCACCTATAATGGAATATTCGAATGTTTCTTTGGCGGATTTGTGTCTTTTTTGGTCGATAACGACTGGAGAGCCCTGATTATTCTGAACCGCGTATTCCGGGGCTCGATAACGTCGTCGATATAGCCGTATTTAGCCGCAACGTACGGATTTGCAAATTTATCTTTATATTCTTTTTCTTTTTGAAGAATGAACTGAGACCTTTCGGCGTCGTCTTCGATTTTTGAAATTTCTTTGTTGTGCAAAACTTCGATTGCGCCGCGAGGACCCATGACGGCAATTTCGGCAATCGGCCAGGCGTAATTAATATCGCCTCTCAAATGTTTCGAACCCATCACGTCGTAAGCTCCGCCGTATGCCTTTCTAAGAATGATCGTAATCTTGGGAACGGTGGCTTCGCCGTATGCAAAAAGGAGCTTTGCGCCGTGAAGAATAATTCCGCCGTATTCCTGAGCCGTGCCCGGTAAAAATCCGGGCACATCCACAAGCGTTACAACCGGAATATTAAAAGCGTCGCAAAAGCGGACGAATCGGCCGGCTTTTCTCGAAGCGTTTATGTCGAGTACTCCTGCCAGGTAATTCGGTTGATTGGCTACGATTCCTACAGGCATTCCGTTGAAACGCGCAAAGCCGATTACAATGTTCGGAGCGTAGTATCTCTGGACTTCCAGAAATTCGTTGTTGTCCACAATCGAATGGATTATGTCTTTTACGTCGTACGGTTTATTCGGATTTTCGGGAATAACTTCATTCAGAAAATCGTCCACGCGGTCGATCGGGTCGTCGCATTGAATTACCGGCGGATCTTCCAGATTGTTCTGCGGCAGATAGCTGAGCAGTTTTCTGATTAGCATTATTCCTTCTTCTTCGTTTTCCGCAACGAAATGCGTAACGCCCGATTTGGAGGCATGAATCATCGCTCCGCCGAGTTCTTCTTCGGTTACAACCTCGCCTGTTACGGTTTTAACCACTTTCGGCCCTGTAACGAACATATAGCTGGAGCCTTTCGACATTATTGTGAAATCTGTCAATGCAGGCGAATAGACCGCTCCGCCTGCGCAGGGACCGAATATTGCCGAAATCTGAGGTATTACGCCGGATGCAAGAATGTTTTTCTGGAATATATCGGCATAGCCTGCAAGACTGCGAACGCCTTCCTGAATTCTCGCACCGCCACTGTCGTTAATTCCGATTACGGGCGCTCCCATCTTGAGAGCTTTATCCATTATTTTGCAAATTTTCTGTGCGTATGTTTCCGAGAGCGAGCCGCCGAATACGGTAAAATCCTGCGAAAATACGTAGACCAGTCTGCCGTCGATTGTGCCGTAACCCGTTACAACTCCGTCTGAGAGATACGATTTTTTGTCCAGTCCGAAATCGGTAGTTCTATGAGTTACAAACATGTCGAATTCTTCGAAGCTGCCGTCGTCGAGAAGGAGTTCGATTCTCTCGCGGGCTGTCAGTTTGCCTTTGCTGTGTTGAGCTTCGATACGGGATTTGCCGCCGCCGAGCCGGGCTTCTTCCCGCTTTTCCATCAATTCTTTTATTTTTTCGCTTATCGGCATTCTATTAAACCAATTTATTTATTTTCATTTTCGGGATGTTCGCACAATTCGGTCAAAACGCCCCGTGTGGATTTTGGATGAAGGAAGGCAATCTTCAATCCTTCGGCTCCAAGTTTCGGTTCTTCGTCAATCAGAGTTATTCCTTTTTCGGAGGCTTCTTTCAAAGCTTCAGGCAAATTTTTAACGGCAAATGCAATATGATGGATGCCTTCGCCTTTGGCTTCGATAAATCTGCCGATAGGACCGTACGGCTCCGTCGATTCGAGCAGTTCGATTTTCGTTTGTCCTACCATAAAAAAGGCCGTGCGAGTTTTTTGCGTTCTTATTTCTTCTATCGAATAACATTTCAGACCGAGCACCTCTTCGTAGTATTTAATAGCCTGTTCGAGGTTTTTAACGGCAATGCCGATATGTTCGATATGAGTAATTTCCATTTTTGCCTCCAGTTAGATTATTACTTGTTCTTTGTATTCTCCGAAGACTGATCGGAGCGTGTTGCAAATTTCCCCTATACTCGAATACGCTTTAACAGCATCGATAATATAAGGCATTAAATTGGAATCGGTTTCGGCTGCCGTTTTTAATTCTTTTAATTTTTGTTCTACCAGAACGTTGTCGCGTTCCGACTTGATTTTTCTCAGAAAATCAATCTGTTCTTGCTGAACGCGTTCGTCTATTTTCAGTAACTTGCCTTTATGTTCTTCCCGCTCGGCAAATTTATTTACTCCGATAATAATACGTTCCCCTTTTTCAACTTCCTGCTGGTATTTGTAAGCGGATTTTTGAATCTCAGTTTGGACGTAACCGAGCTCAATTGCGGAAACCATTCCGCCCAAAGAATCGATTTTCTTGATATATTCTTCGGCTTCTTTTTCGATTTGATTTGTTAGAGACTCCACGTAGTACGAGCCGGCAAGCGGATCGATTGTATTTGTAACTCCGCTTTCGTAAGCGATAATCTGCTGAGTTCGCAGCGCAATTTTAACCGATTCTTCGGTTGGAAGAGCGAGGGCTTCGTCCCGCGAATTCGTATGGAGACTCTGAGCGCCGCCGAGCGTTGCCGCTAGGGTTTGAACCGCAACGCGTATGATGTTGTTGTCGACCTGCTGAGCTGTCAAAGCCGAACCGGCGGTTTGAGCGTGAAATCTGAGCATCATCGATTTCGGTTTTACCGCTTTGAAACGGTTTTTCATTATTTTAGCCCAGAGTCGTCTGGCGGCTCTGAACTTAGCCACTTCTTCCAGCAGGTCGTTGTGAGAATTGAAAAAGAATGAAAGTTGACCGGCAAAATCGTCAACATTCAAACCGGAATTGATTGCAGCTTCGACGTATGCAATTCCGTCGGAAAGAGTGAATCCTACTTCCTGAGCTGCAGTCGAGCCCGCCTCCCTTATATGGTAGCCCGATATCGAGATTGTGTTCCACTTCGGGATTTCCGCAGAGCAATATTTGAATATGTCTGTTATGAGACGCATCGAAGGTTTCGGCGGGAAGATATAAGTCCCACGCGCGACGTATTCTTTCAAAATGTCGTTTTGGATTGTTCCGCTCAGTTTGTCTTTGGATACCCCTTGCTTTTCTGCCACAGCAATATACATTGCAAGCAAAACCGACGCGGGCGCATTTATAGTCATCGAAGTCGAGACTTTATCGAGCGGAATTTGATCTAACAGAATTTCCATATCGGCAAGAGTGTCGATTGCAACGCCGACTTTTCCCACTTCGCCGAGCGCCATCGGATCGTCGCTGTCGTATCCTATCTGCGTTGGCAAGTCGAAGGCTACAGATAATCCCATCTGTCCCTGCGACAACAAATAGCGGTATCTTTCGTTAGATTCGCGAGCCGTGCCGAAACCGGCGTATTGGCGCATTGTCCAGAGTCTGCCTCTGTACATTGTAGGCTGGACGCCGCGTGTAAACGGGTATCTGCCCGGATATCCGATTTCTTCGACGTAATTCTCGGGCGAATAGTCGTCAGGAGTATAGAGAGGTTTTATTTTTGTAAAAGAAGGCGTTGTGAATTCAGGCTGCCTTTCCGGGAATCGTTCCACGGTTTTTTTGTAGTAATTTTCTTCCCAGTCTGCATAGGTTTCTTCGATTTTCTTTTTCAGTTCTGCCAGATCCATTTTTTACTCCTTAAAAAGAATAAACTTTGCATCAATAAGCGTGCCGTATTTTTATTGACTGGAACGGGACTCGATAAGCGGTCAAAAAAAGACAATAACGTCACTAATTAGAGATAAACTTCTCATATTTTAGAAAGATAAAGTCAATTAATGGAAAATACCAGATATTTTTTTCATATTTATACTTGACAAAAGTCAGAATAAACTCTATTTTTTGACTCGATTTTTTTACTTGTTCTTAAAAAAATTCCGCGTTAGCTCAATGGTAGAGCATGCGGCTGTTAACCGCAGGGTTGCAGGTTCGAGTCCTGCACGCGGAGCCAAGATAAAATAGAGCCCCTTAATTCAACAGGGGCTTTTTTATTTATGTATACAGTGTATGTATTATATTCCCGTCGATTTAACAAAATCTACATAGGACAAACTGAAAATCTCGAGAGAAGATTATCGGAACATAACAACGGAATTTCAACTTACACGAGAAGATATATGCCCTGGGAAGTAATTTATACAGAAGAATATTCCACTCGTCTGGAAGCTCTAAAACGGGAGAGGCAATTGAAGAGTCAAAAGGGCAGGGAGTTTATATGGAATTACATAAACCGCAGGGTTACAGGTTCGATCCGTTAGCTAACGGACTGCACGCGGAGCCAAGATAAAATAGAGCCCCTTAATTCAACAGGGGCTTTTTTTATTTGATGGTGAGGCTTATTATAATGTCATCCTTCCGGGATTATTTCTTTTGTGTTAAGGCTGTATTACAATAATATTACGCCTTCGGTGTTTTGTTCTCAATTGAATTTTGTATTAAAATTATTTCACGTTCTCAGCGTTTGTTGATTATGTTTTTTTTGATTCGGTATCAATTATATGAAAATACGCCAAACCCGGAGGGTTGGCATTTTTATAGACTGATGATAAAGATTGGGAATATTAAACCCGGGACGGGTGACATAATTAATGCGCAATTCTTATTTCACATCGCGGAGGTTTTTTATCATAATATTCAACGTAATAATTATGTCACTCCATCGGAATTTTTTCTTCTTTGTTAAAGCTGTTTTATAATAATATCGCGCCTTAGAAGTTTGTATGTCCTTGTAATCTTTCCGTTATCAAGTCGGCACATTGGTTAGATTTTGGGATTAACTATTTTATAGCGGTTTCTACGGATTAAAGAATTAATTACGCCGAATTAATGTTATCTTAATATTGATATCTTATATTGCGTTTATAAATTTCAGGTGATCAAATGACTAAAAACATAATACGCTTTCTCATTCTTATTCTTCTCCTGATTTTGCCGCAAACTTACGGCTACGGAAAAGACGAGGCGCCCGTCAAAGTTAAACTTGTAGTTCAAATTGTCGTTGACCAGTTGCGAGCCGACCAGCTCGATAAATATTCGGCAAATTTATCCGAAGGAGGATTCAACTATTTGAAAAAGAATGGACGTTATTTCGGCAATACAAAAATTTCATACGCCCGCAGCGCAACCGGACCGGGACACGCGTCGATTGCAACAGGTTCCGTCCCGGCATATCACGGAATTGTAAACAACGATTGGTACGACAGGATTTCAAAAAAGAAAGTTTACTGCGCCGAATACGGCGGGGTTATATCGCCTCTTAATCTTATCGGCTCTACTCTTTCGGATGAAATTTATATTTCGCAAGCGGGCAATGCAAAAATTTTCGGCGTATCTCAAAAGGACAGGGGAGCGGTTTTCCTTGCCGGGCATTTCGGCAAAGCCTTCTGGATGGATGACGATTCGATAAAATTTATTACGAGCGCATATTATTACGATAAAGCCCCCGATTTTCTAAATAAATTTAACGACGAGATTAAGTTCGATAATTTTTCCGGTTATTCATGGAAACCTCTCTACGATCCGGAGAAATACGTTAATTATGCGGATAAAAGACAGACGGAGAAATTCGGTCTGGCGCGTTTTGAAAAACAGTCCGAACCGTCGGCAATTCTGAATTCTCCGCTTGGTGATTCGCTCACTTTTGAATTGGCTAAGTTTATTATAATGGAAAACCGCCTTGGCAAAGGCGGACATACAGACTACATTTCGATTTCATTTTCGTCAACGGATAAAATAGGACATTACTTCGGCAATTCTTCGATCGAATTTGAAGACCAGATATACAGGCTCGACAAACTGATTGCCGGCTTAATCGACTTCCTCGATAAATACGCGGGAATGAATAACGTACTTATTACCTTGACCGCAGACCACGGAGCAAAAGATTCATTCGTCCCTTCGAACGGAAATAAAAACTCGACACCGGAACGGAGACGCTCCGGAAATTTGAAGTCGTTATGCAACGATTATGTTAAAGATAAGTTGAACGTTGATTTCGACGCCGTAGAAGAAATTATTATGCCGAATATTTATTTGAATGAAGACGCTATTAAAAATAACGGTCTGAAAGTAGAAGACGTTGAAATACTTCTTAAAGAATATCTGAGAAATAAGAACGGAATTTACGACGTATATACATCGTCCGAGATAGAGCGGAATAATCTTCTTTTGAATATGATTTCCTCAAGGGTAATAAACTCGTATTGTCACAAGAGGTCGGGCAATCTGTACATAGTTTTCGAGCCGGAAATTCCCGGCGGCGGCAATTTCTACAACCGTTCCGAGCACGGCACGCCATGGAATTACGACGTTTCGATTCCTCTCTTTTTCTGCGGACCTGGAATCGTCAGCGGCGGATACGACGGCGAAGTTTATATAGAAGATATTGCTGTTACTTTGGCAAACTATCTCGGTCTGAAATTGCCTTCCGCAGCCTCCGGAAAAGTAATTAAATTTGCTCGATAGCTTCCATCGTTTTTTTTCGGATTGTTATGCGGCCGTTTTAATTAGCACCAGGTTGCAAGATCGATTCTTCTTTTATTACCATGACATTATTACGCCATTTGATTTTCGAATTAAAAAAAGGCATAAGCCAGATTGCGAAAATAAGCAGGTCTTTTAAGGGAATGAGTAGATAAGCGTAAAATTTATGATCGTTGTTTGTCCGACGGGCAATAAAGTAATCCAGGAGCGTTTTAATAAATACAGACGATATAAAATAAAATAAAACTCCGTTGAAGAACGGAAGGAGGACTAATCCCAAAGCGACGGGATTTGTTAACGGCTCTAGCAAATAATAGAAAGGAGCTATTCTGAATCTCATTTTTGACCAGCGACTGTGACGATTGATGAATTTTTCCGGCGGAATTTTTTCGTTTATGTTGTCGATTGTAACGGGCGAGGTCATTACGCGGAATCCGGTTTCTTTAACCTTTTTGCCCATCATAAAATCTTCCGCGAGATAGTTGGCAAAAGCTTTGAATCCTCCTACGGCGTTTAACGCCTCTTTGCGAATAAGAATTGCTTTGCCTATTGTAATTTGAATGTCGGCCAGCGCCGAAGCGGCGAAAATGCTCGGGGCTACGAATGCGTTCAGATGGATATTCTCCATCGCCGATACAATGTTGTTTTCGCCGTAACCGCGTATTGTCGCTGTCAGCAAACCGAGTTCTTTATCTTCGAAATGAGGGGTTAAATAGGCAAGAAAATCTTTATCGCATTTCGTATTGCTGTCGCTTATGAGAATCAAATCTCCGTTTGCGTAAGGATGCATGTTAATAAGATTATTAACTTTCGGATTGAGTCCCGAATTACGACCGTCTATTACGAGACGCGAGTTTATGTGATCGTATTTTTTCATCACTCTTTCGATAATTGAAACGGCCGGATCGTCTTCGGAATCGACGCCGAATATTATTTCGTAATCCGGATAATCAAGCTCGAAAAACGAGCTTAAATTATCTTCCAGATTGTCGTCGATTCCTTTGACAGGCTTCAATATAGTTACGGATGGCAGATCTCCTTTTTTTAAAAGTGAAACGGGTCTGCTCTTTTGAGCGCTTTTGATGAAATAGAGTGAAGCCAAACCGTAGAGCAAACCGGGAAGCAATACAAGTAAATATATAACTGAATCCATTTCAGGCTCCTGTCGATTTTTTTTCGTTGATTTTTCCGCGCTTGCGGTCGTGGAAAAATTTTTCGATTAAGCCGGCGTAATAATGCCCGCTCGGTCGGATTGTCCGCTTATAATTGTTCTCGTAATCGACCTCGACCAATCCGAATCTTTTTGATTTGCCGTGGAGCCATTCATAATTGTCCATCAGACTCCAGTAGAAGTAGCCTTTGATTTTATATCCTTTTTCCAGCTGCTTTCTTACGATTTTTACGTGTTTTTTAATAAACTTTTTCCTGACGAGGTCGTTCCCTGTGGCAATCCCGTTTTCTGTAATAATTATTTCTTTATTGTAACGCGAAACCAGTTTTATTATTTTCTTTAAACCTTTCGGATATATTTCCCAGCCCGTATCGGTAGCGGGATCCTTAACATAGAGTAAGAAGGGATTCTTAAGATTCAGTTTGAATTTGGTATGGAGCCGGTAATAATAATTAATGCCCCAGAAATCGATTTTGTTGTTAAGGTTTATCGGCTTGTCGAATTTGAGCAGAGGAGGAAAATTGACAGTAATTCGATTGGTAATAAAAGCGTCGAGAAGCATAAAGTTGAAAAAGTTGTCGATTCTCCGGGCTATACTCTTGTCGGGATAAAACCATTCACGCGCCTCTTTGAAAATAATAAAATGCTTTGCTATTCCGACATAACTTTCGGAATTGTAAGATTTCAGAATTTCGTAGGCTCCGGCGTGCGCCTTCATCATATTAAAGAGCGCTTTCATCGTCAAATTCAGATCGCTTAAAGCGGGAGGAAACTTGGCGTCGGCATAAGCAGCCAGCGACCAAACAACCGGCTCGTTGAACGTTATCCAGTATTTTACCCGGTCTGCCAGGCGGCTGAAAATTAAATCGGAATAATCGAGAAATCTTTTAACAGAATCGCCTGTATGCCATGGAGAAACGTCGTGAAACCAATATGGATGCGCGAAATGGTGGAGCGTTATCATCGGTTCGATGCCTTTTTCTAGCAGACGGTCGACTGTTGCGTCGTATCTGTTAAGCGCTTCCAGAGATACTGTGTTTGGCTCGGGCTGGAGTCGCGACCACTCTATTGAAAATCTGTATGCGTTCTGATTCAATTGTCTTATCATATCGATATCATCTTTCCACATTTTCCAGTGATTGGAACCTTCTTCGTACGGCGGATATCCGAGCTTCTGTTCGTAATCCGTAAAGTCGTTTTTTATATTCCCTTCAATTTGAAAAGAAGATGTCGCGCTTCCCCATAAAAACATCAGAATTCCGTATTGAGTTAATGTCGTAATATGCCGCCTTATTCGGAACGGCTTTTTATCCGCCACAAAATAGCATTCGGTTATTAAGGGATTATTAAGGCAGTATTAAAAAAATATTAAGAAGCTTGACTCGATAAAGATATATCGATATATTTGTATCGATAAAAAAATATCGATAGGTGTCTTATGGTATTGGAAAAAGAAACAATTACAATTCCCGAACCGACGCTCAAAAGGCTGCCGAGGTATATCGACATCCTTAGAAATTTAACGGGAAAGGGGGAAGAGTACGTGTCGAGCAGTTTTATAGCCTCCGCGCTCGACCTCGACCCGATTCAGGTGCGTAAGGATTTGAGTATTACGGGAATTGTCGGAAAGCCCAAACTCGGGTTCGAAGTTAAGGAATTGTTACAGTCGCTATTAAATGCATTGAACTGGAACAACAAAAACGAAGCGTTCCTTGTCGGTGCGGGAAGTCTCGGCAGCGCTCTGCTGGGCTATAAAGGTTTTAAGGAATACGGCCTCGAAATCGTAGCGGCATTCGACAACGACCCGAAGAAAATCGGAAAAAGAATCGACGGAATCAAAATTCTCCCCGTCGGCAAACTGACCGAGATGGCTGAGAGAATGCATATTCATCTGGGAATTATTACCGCTCCCGCAGAAGCAGCTCAGGAAATTGCCGATATGCTGATTGAAGGAGGGGTAATAGGCATCTGGAACTTTGCTCCGGTGCATCTGAAAGTGCCGGCAAACATAATCGTGGAAAACGCTCAATTATCGCAGTCTCTAGCGGTATTGACTCACAAACTCTCGAAAGCATCCATTATATGAGGAGTGTGCCATGTTCGAATTGACCAACACTAACGCGGAAAAATTCAATAAAGTCTGTAAAATACTCGAAGAAAATCAATACGACCCTCACAGACTTATTCCGATTTTACAAGCCGTTCAAAACGAATACAGATATTTGCCCGAAGAAATTCTGCGATTTATAGCCTCTTCTCTGGGAATATCGCCCGCGAAAGTTTACGGCGTGACGACTTTCTATTCGCATTTTACGCTCGAGCCGAAAGGGAAATACGTTATCAAAGTGTGCGACGGTACGGCGTGCCACGTCAAAAAATCGGAATCGATAATTCAAACAATCGAAAAGAAACTGGGACTAACACAATCCCAAAAAACTACCGAAGATATGCTCTTTACGCTCGAAACCGTCTCGTGTCTGGGCGCCTGCGGCTTGGCTCCGGTTGTTGTGGTTAACGAGGAAGTCCATTCCTTGATGACTCCCGAAAAAACAGAACGGTTGATTGAAAATATCAAAAAGGAGGAGACTTATGCGGAAACGGTTTGCTGATCTGGAAGAAATCTCCCTTTCTTATAAAGAATCGGGAAGGTTGATTAAAAGGCGCGTTACAATTTGCGCGGGCACCGGATGCGTTGCAAACGGCTCGCTCGAAGTATATAACGAATTTCTGAAACAACTGGAATCAAGCGGTATTGAGCATCTTATAAAAATCGAACTAAAGAAAGAAAGTTCGGATGCCGTTCTTGTAAGCAGCAGCGGATGCCAAGGCTTCTGCCAGATGGGGCCTCTTGTTACAATAGAGCCCGACGGCATTATGTACGTACAAGTAGGAAAAGACGACGTAAAGAATGTCGTCGAACGGACGTTGATGGGAAACGAGGTTATAGAAGAATTGCTCTATACCGATTTGTCTTCCGGAAAAAAGTGTAAAGGAACGGAAGATATTAATTTTTATAAACGCCAGAAAAGATTTGTCCTCGGCAATTGCGGCAGGATCAATCCGGAAGACATTTACGAATATATTGCCTCAGACGGCTACAAAGCGGCTCGAAGAGCGATACTCGAAATGACCGACGCTCAAATTTGCCAGGAAATTTTAAGATCGGGATTGCGCGGTAGAGGCGGCGGCGGATTTCCAACTGGTAAAAAATGGGAGCTTACGAGACAATCAGTATCGGACATTAAATATGTCATCTGCAACGGAGACGAAGGCGATCCCGGCGCTTTTATGGACAGGAGCATAATGGAGGGGAATCCGCATTCGGTAATTGAAGGGATGATGATTGCGGCAAAAGCAATTGGAGCCTCTAAAGGATATGTTTACGTAAGAATGGAATATCCCCTTGCGGTCAAACGACTCAGGATCGCGGTTCAACAGGCAAGGGAATTAGGTCTGCTCGGACTGAATATTTTCGACAGCGGATTCGATTTCGATATCGAAATTATGGAAGGAGCGGGAGCATTCGTATGCGGCGAAGAAACAGCATTGATGGCTTCTATCGAAGGCAACAGAGGAATGCCCAATCCCAAACCTCCGTTTCCCGCCGAATCCGGTCTATTCGGCAAACCCACGCTGATTAATAACGTCGAGACTTTGAGCAGCGTCCCGAAAATCATTTTGAACGGACCGGATTATTTTTCTTCTATCGGAACCGACAATTCCCCTGGCACAAAAACATTCGCTTTGACGGGGAACGTCGTCAATACCGGACTTATCGAAGTGCCCTTCGGAACAACGCTACGTGAAATCATATTCGAAATAGGCGGCGGAGTTGTGAACGACAACGGGGAAATAGATCCGGACGCTTTTAAGGCAGTCCAGATCGGAGGACCTTCGGGCGGTTGCCTTGTTGAAGAACATCTCGATTTGCCTCTCGATTTCGATTCGCTCGGAAAAGTGGGAGCCATGGTCGGCTCGGGCGGACTGGTAGTAATGAATAAATCGACCTGTATGGTTCAGATGGCTCGCTTTTTTATGCAGTTTACTCAGAATGAATCGTGCGGCAAATGTGTTCTTTGCCGCGAAGGAACAAAACAAATGTTGGCTCTGCTCGACGATATTATGGAAGGACGCGCAACTTATGAAACAATCTCATTGCTCGAAGAGTTGGCAGGGGCGGTTAATAAAGGCTCGTTATGCGGACTCGGAAAAACCGCGCCCAATCCGGTGCTGTCGACCTTGCATTATTTCAGAGACGAATATTATGCTCACGTCGAACAAAAAAGATGTCCTGCTAAACAGTGCAAAGCTCTGTTGACTCCCGTTATCATTCCGGAATTGTGCAAAGGCTGCGGGGTCTGCTTGAGAAAATGTCCCACGGGCGCAATAACCGGCTCAAAGAAAGAACCGCATGTAATCAACGAGGAATTGTGCATTAAATGTATGGCATGCTTAGAAGTCTGCCGTCTCAACGCAGTCACTATCGGAGGTTAATATGGAAAATAACTTTTTGTATGTAAACGGCGAAAAAGTGGAATTTGGTAACGAACGGAATTTACTCGAAGTCATCAGAAAAACAAATATAGAGATTCCAACGTTTTGTTATCATTCGGAACTGAGCATCTACGGCGCTTGCAGAATGTGCGTAGTGGATATCGATGGAAGAGGAATCGTAACTTCGTGCACGACCAAACCTCAGCCGGGGATGAAAGTTAAAACTCATACGAGCGAAGTTCGTAAAATCAGAAAAATTGCGTTGGAGCTGATCCTCGCAAATCACGATCGTAATTGCACTTCCTGCGTAAAAAGCGATACGTGTAAACTTCAAAAATTGTCGAACGACCTCGGAGTGAATGAAATCCGGTTCAAAGAAAGAGAAATTCGGTTCGATCTCGACAAATCGTCAGACGCTCTGATAAGAGATCCTAATAAGTGTATTTTGTGCGGCGATTGCGTCAGAGCGTGCGGCGAAATACAGGGCATTGGAGTAATTGATTTCGTCAAACGAGGCGAGAAAGCCGCCGTAATGCCGGCATTCGGAAAAGAACTGGCAAATGTAGATTGCGTTGATTGCGGTCAATGCGCGCGCGTTTGTCCGACGGCTTCAATTACGCCGAAGTATGAAGTCGACAAAGTATGGAAGGAAATTGAAAATCCCGATAAAGTAGTTGTTGCGCAAATTGCCCCTGCAGTTAGAGTTGCAATAGGAGAATTATTCGGATTCAAGCCGGGTGCGCTTTTAACTGGACAGATTGTAAACGCGCTTAAAATGATCGGTTTCGACAAAGTGTTCGATACTTCATTTGCAGCCGATCTGACTGTAATAGAAGAAGCTAACGAATTTATTCAGCGCAAACAGGAAGATTATAAACTTCCGCTCTTTACTTCGTGCTGCCCGGGCTGGGTAAAGTTCGTCGAATATTATCACCCGGAATTGATAACTAATCTTTCTTCGTGTAAATCTCCTCAGCAGATGTTCGGTTCGGTAGCAAAGGAAATTTTGCCGGAGTTGTTAAACATAAAGAAGGAAAATCTTGCGGTGGTTTCGATTATGCCGTGCACCGCCAAAAAAGCCGAAGCAAAACGACCCGAATTCAATCACGGGGGAATCAAAGAAGTCGATTATGTTTTGACTACGGTTGAACTGGCGGCTATGATTAAAGAAGCCGGAATTAAATTTGAAAATCTTACTCCCGAGCCCCTCGACATGCCGATGGGTTTTAAATCCGGAGCCGGCGTAATATTCGGCAACAGCGGAGGAGTCAGCGAAGCAGTCGCCCGCTATGCGTACGAAAAACTGACAGGTCAAAAACTTTTCGACTTTGAATTTAAGCAGTTGAGAGGCAGCGACGCTTTGCGTACGGCTGAACTGGAATTGAACGGAACAAAAATAAGAATGGCAATTGTAAGCGGCTTGAAAAACGCCTCAGAACTGATTAAGAAATTAAAAAATAAAGAAGCGGAATACGACATTATTGAAGTGATGGCTTGCCCCGGCGGATGTATTGCCGGAGCCGGTCAACCTTATACTACAGAATCCGATAACAAATGCAAAAGAGCTTCAGCTCTCTATGAATCCGACAAAACTCTGCAGTTGCATAAATCACAGGACAATCCGTACGTCTCGGAACTGTATTCAAGTTTATTGGGAGAACCCAACAGTCGAAAGGCTCATAGTTTACTCCATACTAAATATTACAACAGGCGGCGCATTACTCCCGAGAATTTGATTAAACTTGCGGATAACGATTCTAAAAAACTTACCGTTGAGGTGTGCGTAGGAACGAACTGTTACGTTAAAGGCTCTCAAAAAATAATCTCGGAAGTTCTGAATTATATCGAGAAAAAAGGATTGTCGAATGCAGTGGCTGTCAAAGCGACTTTCTGTATGGAAAAATGCAACGAAGGTCCGAATGTTAAACTTGCGGGTGAAACGATGAATACAACAGATTCAGACGAGATAATCAAACTAATCAAAGAAAAGCTCAATCTTACTCAGGAAATAAATTACTGAAAAGGAAATTCGCTTATATTATGTCCGGAAGAATTATTTACACAATCGAAGCCAGATGCCGGGACTGTTACAGATGTTTGCGCAATTGTCCCGTCAATGCCATCAGCGTTATGAACGGTCAGGCGTCGGTCGACGAGTCGTTATGCATATTGTGCGGAAATTGCTTGAAAGAATGTCCGCAGAATGCAAAACAATACAGAAACGATATTGAAAAAGTTAAACGTCTTGTTTCTCAATTTAATACGGCGGTGTCGATAGCGCCGTCGTATCCGGCATTTTTTGAAGAATGGGAATGCAACAGACTCGCTTCCGTACTGAGAAAACTCGGATTTAAATTTATTGCCGAGACTTCCGTTACGGCGACCGACGTGGCCGTTGAGTCGATCGAATATTACAGAGGCAATGATAAATCTCTCCTTTCCTCCGCATGCCCTTCGCTTGTAAATTATATCGAAAAACATCAGCCGCAGTTGACGGATTTTTTGGCTCCGATTCTTTCGCCGATGACGGCCAGCGCCGTTAAAATAAAGAGCGAACTCGGAATGAATTGGAAAGTTGTTTTTATAGGTCCCTGCGTGGCTAAAAAAGAAGAAGCGGAACGACCCGAATCCGAAGGTCTTGTCGACGCCGTACTTACGTTTGAAGAATTATACGATTGGCTGAAAGAAGAATCGATCGATATCAAAAATTACGAGGAAAGCAACTTCGACCAGCGGTCGGGCGGTTACTCGAGACTCTATCCTTTAACCGGCGGAATGATTAAAACCGCATTGGCAAACGCCGACAATCTGAACGAAGAAATTCATTACGTCTGCGGCTGGGAAGAAATTAAGGATTCTTTGACTGAAATTCCGAAAAAGAAAAGCTTCGTCGAACCTTTGATGTGCAGAATGGGATGTATTAACGGTCCGGGTGTAATAGGCGATGCTGCGATATTTGAAAGGAAGAGAAAAGTAATCGATTCTTTTAAGAAAAAATCAAATGCTCTCAATTGCGACGAAAGGCGTCCTTTTACGGGAAAAATTACAAGGTCGTTTAAGCGTGTCAATAAAGTTGCAATTGAAAAACACGACGTAGAAGAAATAATAAAGATACTGAATCAAAAAGGGATAATGACCGAAGAAGACGAATTGAATTGCGGAGCCTGCGGTTTTGACACATGCCGCGAAAATGCGGAAGCCGTATTGAACAAGAAAATAGAACTAGAATCGTGTATTCCTTACATGAGAAGACTGGCTGAACAAAGAACAGATAAAATTATCGAAACATCGCCCAACGGAATAGTAATACTCGACAGCGAACTGAACGTACTTCACATGAACGAAGCGTTCAAAAAGTTTTTTGTGTGCGGCAACGCTTTGCTGGGCAAAAAAATATCTCATTTAATGGACCCGGAGCCGTTCGTGCGTCTCAAGGACGGAGCCAATCCAATTATCGAACTTACAGAAGAGCACAAAAAATACAACCTGATTTGTCATCAGATACTTTATAAACTGCCGGAAGAAGAACAGTACGTCGGTATATTCGTCGATATTACCAGCACAATTTTAAATGAAGAAAAATTAAATACAATGCGGCGCAAAGTTGTCGAGCAGGCCCGCGAACTGCTGGAACACCAGATGATAATGGCGCAAAATCTTACAAGGTTTTTAGGCGAAAGCACGGCAAAAGGGGAAGAGCTTGTAGAACAATTGCTGCAACTATCGCGCGAGGAGAAAAAACAAAATCCCGCAAAAGGAAACGAGTGGATATGGGAGAATTATTCTGCGAAATAATAGTTGAATCGTCGCCCAAAGGGAATAACCGTTTATGCGGAGACGTTACGGAAAAGATGCGCAACAATATCGGCTCTGTTTTTATATTGGCAGACGGACTCGGTTCGGGACTTAAAGCCCATTTGTCTGCGCAATTCTATCTTTCGCATTTTATGGAACTAATCCGTTCGGGATATTCTCTCAGAAAATCTTTCTCGAGTTTGATTCATACAATCGAAAAAGCAAAAAAAGGCAATAATCCCGTTGCATTTTTATCGGCGGTAAGAATATTGACTGACGGACTGGGAGTCGCTCTTTTATACGACATGCCGCCCGTCATAATAATCTCCGGCGGAAAAGCGACAGTGTTAAACGGGATTACTCATTCTTTTTACGACACGATTGTAAATGAAATCAGTTTTTCTTTGAAAAAAGACGAGGGCTTACTGATTTTTAGCGACGGAATTACCATGTCGGGAATCGGCAGGGAAAATCCCGAAGGTTGGCATATTGATAAAATTGCCAGGTACGTTAATGAACTTCTGTGTAACGGAGTGAAAATCGAAGAACTACCCGGGCTAATATTGAAAGAATCGTATCGCCTGTGGAATTACGAACCGAAAGACGATTTAACCGCTGCTTTGATTAAATGCCGCCGGTCTAAAATTGTAAACATGTTAACGGGCGCCCCGGCCGATAAATCCTCCGATGAAAAAGTCGTCAAAAAATTCGTAAACAAAAAAGGACTTAAAATTATTTGCGGAGCTACAACAGCCAAAATAGCCGCACGCGTTCTCGGCAAAGAACTTTATCTCGACGACAACGACGAAAACGACATTACTCCTCCGGGATATTATCTGGACGGTATCGGATTGGTAACCGAAGGAGCGGTTACTCTCAATCAACTTTATAATATCTGGGGCGAAGATATCGGTAAACTGAATATCAACAACCCCGTGACTCAACTGTACGCCTATTTGAGCATTGCGGATAAAATAAATTTATTCTGGGGCAGAGCCAAAAGTCCGGCTGAAGGCGATATTGTGTTCAAACAAAAAGGGATTCTTGATCGCGATAAAATCATTCCTTTGTTAATAGAAAAATTCCGTTCGGAAGACAAAATCGTCTGCGTGGAAGAATATTAAGTTATTTCTTTTTTTAAGTGACTTTTTCAAATTAACTTTTTATCTTCTTTAAGTTCCTTTCTTCGGTATGTTTTTTAATTAGAGGGTACGACATGAAAAAGTATTTAGCCTTCCTCTTTTTCGTGTGCGTTTCGTTGAACTATTCCCAACTGATTCTCGAAGAAAATTTTGACTATCCGGTTGGAGATTCGTTGTCGTGGCATAACTGGACAATATATAACTCGGGTAACGGAGGAATACTGATTGAAGATTATAACCTAACTTTTCCCGGATATCCATCGGTTTCGGGTAAATCTGTTAAAATTGATACGTCGGGATACGATTATTATAGAAGTTTGGGCTATGAATATGATTCCGGTACATTTTATTTCTCTTTCCTGATTAATATTGAAGAAGCTACAGGCGCGCAAAAAAAAGTTATTGCTGGGCTGGCTTCGAGTGACGCGGATTACATGGCGGGGAGAGTTTATTTGTTAAAAGTAGACGATGCTCATTTTAAGTTCGGACTTAGCAAAACTTCCGACGACCCTCTATTTATCGATACGGTTTTTTCTTATAATAAAACTTACCTTGTTGTGATAAAGTATATTTTAAATAGCGGCAGCGGTAACGACAGGGCGAGTCTTTTTATCTTCGAAAATGAAATACCAGTAATCGAGCCGGAACCCGATATAACCATGGATTCCACTTCCACCCAGGAGCCGACCAATATATCCGTTGTCACTCTACGCCAGGACGTTACAACCAACAAAGCGTATATAGACGGAATTCGGGTATCGACCTCGTGGAATCAGGCGCCGCTGCCGGTGGAAATGGCTTTTTTCAGGGCGGCGTATCTTGAAGAGAAGGTAATTCTGAGCTGGCAAACTATTACGGAGGTAAATAACTACGGCTTCGACGTCGAAAGGTTAGACCTCGGCGGTAATGGCGGCTGGCGGAAAATCGGATTTGTGCAGGGACACGGCAATTCTTTTTCGCCAAAATTTTATTATTTTGAGGACAGTCCCGAAAACGGAATCAGATTCCGGTACCGCCTCAAACAAATCGATTTTGACGGTTCTTTTAAATACTACGAATCGGATGAAGTAGAATTGAAAGGCGGCGGAAAAGAGAAAATAGATGTTTACCCGAATCCGTTTAATTCAGCGGCGCGTATAAAATATTTTATACCGGGAAATGAAAACGAGATAAAATTTGTCAAACTGGCGATCTATTCGCTTAACGGCGAACTAGTAGAAATTTTATCCGAAAAGGAGGTTTATCCCGGATATCATACGGTTCATTTGAGCAGCGCGAACTACAGTTCGGGCGTCTATTTTATAGTTCTTTCTGCAGACGATTATTTTGTTGCGGCGAAATGCGCGATTCTAAAATGAATCGTCTTTCCGCCGAATGCATCTAAATCATACCAACAAAAAGGAGGCAGTATGAAAAAGAACGTAGGAGGCGGCGACAAAACTTTCAGAATTATTCTGGGGCTGGTAATCCTGATTCTCGGCATCATTTATGAAAGCTGGTGGGGTCTAATCGGGTTGGTACCTCTCGGAACGGCGCTGATAGGCTGGTGCCCGTTATATTTGCCTTTCGGCATTTCGACGTGTAAAACAAAAGAACCCGAAGCCAAACAGGAATAAACGGTTCTTTTGCGTTTCTTAAAAGGGTTGCTTCCGGGTGTCTGGTAATTAACCATTTACCATACATTCGTGAAGCAATTTTTTTTTTTTCAGCGTCGCAGCATTCGATTTATTTCATTTCTATTTTTATGGGCTTTTTATATATTTGAACAGGGTTTAATCTGGAAAGGAATGGACGAATTCAGTTTAAATATCGACAGCCGTTATGAATGCGTTCTCGACGCTGCCGAAAAACTGCTTACCGTGTTGGAACAAAATAATATTGAAGAGCATATAAAAAACGCTTTTAATATCTGTTTGACCGAAGCGGCAAATAATGTTATTAAACACGGTTACAAAGAAGAGCCCGGCAATGAAATTACGATAAAGCTCCGCAAAGAGGGCGATTATCTGGTGCTCGAAATTATTGACGAAGGATTACCGCGCCCAAATCTCGACATACCCGATTTGGAGTTCGACCCTGAAGATATCGACAATTTGCCTGAAAGCGGAATGGGGCTCTATATAATCAAACAATTAATGGACGACGTAAATTATTTTTCGATTAACGGCAAGAATTATTTTATTTTGAAGAAATCCGTCTCTTAGATTATGATTAAATATACATTCCTTATTGCCCTTCTCTTTTCGATGTTATTACCCGCGCAAAAGGACACATTGAAAAGCGAGGCATTTAAAAATTCCAGGCCCAAAAAAGTCTCATATTTCCAAGCAAAGTATCCTTCTTATTCGCTTTTAGCCGGATATATACTTGTAAACGAAGCCAACCGGGGCGACCCGTTTGCGCAGCACGAGCTCGGAATAAGATATTTGATCGGCAAGGGCTTTGAACCCGATACGGTTAAGGCGATTTACTGGATAAGAAAAGCCGCCGACCAAAATCTTGCCGCCGCAAAATATAATTACGGAATTCTGCTCTATAACGGTATCGGCGTGCCTTGGAACCCGTTCGAGTCGTTTTACAATTTCAAATCTGCAGCCGAACTCGGCATGCCCGAGGCCCAATTTGCGCTCGGAATTATGTATACCGATAATCTGGTTGTGTCGAGAGACTATTCCAAAGCTTACGCTTATATAAGGAAAGCGGCAAAAGCCGAATATGAACCTGCAAAAGAATTGGAAGAAGAATTCCGAAGCAAAGGACTTGCGCCCGCCGTCGACAGTTCAATTGCCGCCGAACAACAAAAAACCGTAGAACCCGCTCCGGTTATTAATACCGACTGGGATGTGGACTATATCTCTTTGGAAAACGACGCAAGAGTTACCGATGAAGAACGGATTTCCAATTTGTTAAAGAAGAATAAATACGAACTCAGAGATTACCTGGGCATTAACGCCCCGGCTGATTCGTTGAAGGATACAACCGCATACGGAATGATAAAATACGCAGCGGAAAACGGAAGTCCCGAAGCTCTCTTGTTAATAGCCGCCAGTTACGAACAGGGACTATGGCACAAGAAAGACCTGATTCAGGCGGGCATTAATTATCTCAACGCGTACCGGTTCGGTTCCTATAAAGCCGGCGAACGTTTGTTCCGGCTGATACAATCGGAGAGTTTACTTGAGTCGTTAAAGAATAAAATCAAAGCCGGCGACAGCCATGCATATTATTTTATGGCGGGCATTAGAGCGCTTGAAATGACGAACATTATTACTCTTAAAGATGCGGTCGACTATCTCAATAAAGCCGCGGGAAAAAACTATGTGCCCGCTTTAATCGAGCTCGGACTATTATACAGTACCGGCGCCGTGGCGCAAAAAGATATCAATAAGGCGCTGGCGTTTTGGAAAACAGCTCAAAAATTGGGCAGCGTCGAAGCCGAAATACGAATAGCATTTACCACGCTTGTCGATTCGGCTTTAACGACATACGAGAATAATTCTTTTGAAATCCTCAAAAAATATTCCGACGAGGGTTCCGTTCTTGCGCAGACCTATCTAGCTTATTGCTACGAAAAGGGAATTTCGGTAAAAGAAGACAAGGCAACGGCGGTCAAATTGTACCGCATGGCTGCTCGAAGGGGAAATGAAACGGCCTATAATGCTCTCAAAAGAATGTACGACGAATTAAGACCTCCGGACGATACTTTTCTTATTTACTCTGAGCGCTGATCCGTTTCAGTACAACAAAAGTCACGTCGTCGTTTTGAGCGGCTTCTCCGCGGTGATAATTAATTAGTCTAACCAGCGATTTTTTTATATCTTCTGCGCTTTTGTTTGCATTTGTTTCGATTGTTTTCTTAACGCGCTTCTCGCCGAGCATAATTTTATACTTATTCATCGTTTCGGTCAATCCGTCGGTATAAAAAACAATCGTATCGCCTTCTCCCGGCTTAAACGTATATAGTTCGAGAGTTTTTTCGAAAACGCCGTAATCGTTGAATCCGATTCCGATACCGCAGGTATTAATCTCTCTGAATTCATTATTGCTGGCGTCGTAATGAAACGGCGGAGGATGACCCGCTCTTACCAGATTAATCGCGCCGTCTTTTTCGATCGATGCTATTGTGATTGTAAGAAAGAATTCTTTCCGGAGTTTCTGGGAAAAATATTTTTTTAATTTGATGAGTATCTCTTTCACGTCGGAATAATTGTCGAGAAGAAAGTATATTATAGCCTGGACGCGAGTCATATAGAGCGCCGCCGCCATTCCTTTTCCGGAAATATCCCCGATTACGATATAAGTTTTGTCGTGAGCTTCGATAATGTCGAAATAGTCGCCGCCTACTTCTCTTGCTGGTTCATAATGCGACGCCGTTTCGTATTGTCCGATCTCCGCTTTATGTTTCGGTATCAGGTCGAACTGAATTTTTTTTGCAATGTCGAGTTCGTTTTTTGCCAGGAGCTTATCGGCAAGCTCGAATGCCAGAAGTAAATTTAGTATGATAAATCCGCTCCAGATATATAGGGTGTTGTATTCGAGATATCCTATTCCGAAAAAGAAAATCGATATAAGGTAAAAAATTCTCCGCGCCGGCGTTAATTTCATTATGAATGCGTTGAAAAGACTGCGTATGAATATCAAACCCCTTACAAATTTATTCCTCGATTTGTCGGGCTTCGGAATATCGCTTTTGAAAAATTCGTATACTTCGTTCGCTTCTCGTTTTATCAGTCTCTCGATTTCCTGATAACTGAGGTCGCTCGTATACAAATCGAAAATTCGTTTTATCGGATTTTGCTGCTGCAATTTATTCCCCGTATTGTTTGTTTTGTTAGACGCATCTGCCGCTTAAATGTAACAAATTATTTTTCGTCTTTCTTAAAATTAATATTTACAGCCCTATAATTATTAATATTCGGAATCCCGGCGGGCTCATACATTCCTAATTCCTTTGGAATTCAAAGGGCACTTTTATATTTTAGGCTAATAAAACGCAAAAAACTATATTATATCCGGATATATTCTTTTGGTATTAAAATTGAAAGCAAATATAATATGAAAACTTACTGGAAAATAATATTATTTCTGTTGATGACATTTGTGATCGTTGCGGGCGTAACGTTTCCGATAGTTCCGCAACCTTCTCATTGGTACGAGTTCCCTAATATTCCGGGGCTTGAAGAGAAGGCAAAGATTATCTTCTTCCATGTTCCCACAGCCTGGTTGTCCGTTATAGCTTTTCTGATGGCAATGATATACGGAATCCGATACCTGAAGAACAAAAATCTGGACGACGACGCAAGATCAAACGCCGCGCTTCAATTGGGAATGTTGTTCACGATTCTTGCGACTGTAACGGGATCGATCTGGGCTAAATTTACGTGGGGAGCTTTTTGGCATTGGGACCCTCGGGAAACCAGCATATTTATATTGCTTTTAATATACGGCTCGCTTCTAGCGCTCCGCTCGGCTATTGAAAACGAGGAAAAACGCGCCCGTCTTTCGGCGGTCTATTCGATAATTGCTTTTTTGACCGTGCCGTTTTTCATCTTTATTATGCCCAGAATAATGGTCGGACTCCACCCGGGTTCAGCCAACGACGACACATCTGGTCCGGTTGTCGATTTTAAAATGAACGCGAATATGCAGCTGGTTTTCTATCTGTCGCTTACGGCTTTTACAATTTTGTACGCCTGGATGTGGAAACTGCGATACAAAATATTAATTATTTCGGAAAACAATAAAATAGAAAGAGGTTAGCGTGGAAAACGGATTATTAAATTTCTTCGAATCGAACTCGATTTATATCGTAATGTTTATAGTGCTCGTTGTATGGTTCGGCATCTTTTTATTTTTGAACAATACCGATAAAAAACTGAAAGTTTTGGAAAAAGAACTAAAGGAGAAGTACAATGAACAATAAATATATATTCGGCGGAACTATAATAGTCGTGTTCCTCGGCTTGATGATTTATCTTTTTACACAAACCAACGTTCAGTACGAAAGCAGCTTTGCCAAAGTAATGGAATCCGGAAAAACCGTTAAAGCCACCGGAAGCTGGGTCAAAGAAAAAGGTTATCAGATGGACAAACAAAATAAGATGTTCAGTTTTTATATCCAGGACGAAAACGGCAACGAAATGAAGGTTGTCTATAAAGGCGCAATGCCGAACAACTTCGAATCGTCCACAAGCGTTGTCGTAACCGGAAAATATTCCGACGGCGTTTTTTATGCTTCCGATATATTAACTAAATGTCCCTCCAAATATCAGGAACAGCCGGTACAACAAGCCGGAGCATAACTTAAAATAATTTTAAAGGATTATTATTATGATAGGGAATGTAGCTCTGACGCTGGCTTTATTGTCGGCTGTCTTTTCCGTAATTATGTACTTCCTTAATTACCGAGGTTATAAAAACACATTGGGTCCGGCGCGGATTAGTTTCCATATCAGCGCAATTATGGTGCTTGCAGCCAGCGCTCTTTTATTGCAGGCGATACTTACCCATCAATATCAATACCGTTACGTTTATAATTACAGCGGCAGCGGAATGCCTTTGGGATTGCTGATGTCCACGTTCTATGCCGGACAGGAAGGCAGTTTTATGCTCTGGACGCTTTTTACGTCCATTGTAGGTTTAATATTGCTCGACTATACTTCCAAAAGAGGCGACCTCGAGCAGAGAGTGATGATGGTTTACGGCCTCTGTATCGTCTTTTTGCTTGTGATGGTTAATCCCTTGTTGAAATCGCCTTTTGTATATATCTGGAGCCAGCCGGATTTCATCGACCTTAAGCATATCAACAGCGCATATTTGACTCTGCCGGCATTGCAAAATTTCCTGTTTAGCGATCCTCAATCCGGGAAACAGTTTGTGCAGATAGGTCCGGATCTGCTCGCTATCTTGAAAGCTAACAATGTCCCTCTCGATAAATTTATAATCGAAGGCAAGGGATTGAATCCGTTGTTGCAGAACTTCTGGATGCAAATCCATCCGCCGATGTTGTTCGTCGGTTTTTCAATGGCTGCCGTACCCTATTCCTTTGCAATGGCGGCATTGATAAAAAACGAATACAACGAATGGGTAAAACAGTCGTTGCCGTGGTTGTTAAGCGGAACAATGGTTCTCGGACTGGGAATTATGATAGGAGGTTATTGGGCGTACGGCGTACTCGGATGGGGCGGCTATTGGGGATGGGACCCCGTTGAAAACTCGTCGCTGGTTCCGTGGTTGATTGCAGTGGCGGCTATTCATACGATGCTGGTCCAAAAGAAGACGCAGGATAAATCGAGTAAAGAGAAACTCAACGCAGGCAGATTTGTTAAGACGAATTTAATTTTGAGCATTTTCGTCTACGTGCTCGTCCTCTATTCCACGTTCTTAACGCGAAGCGGTATTCTCGGCGACGCTTCCGTGCACTCGTTCGTCGATCCCGGAATGACGGTTTATCTTCTGCTTCTCGGGTTCTTGCTGTTTTTTGCGTTGCTCGGGCTCGGACTCGTATTTTTCAGATGGAATTATCTGGTTGAGAATTTTACCTACGAAGAAAATATCCTGTCGCGTGAGCTTGCGCTCTTCACCGGTTCCGTCGCCTTGATTGCTTCTGCCATTATAGTGTTGGTCGGTACTAGCGCTCCCATTTTCGGTCAAACCGTCGAGCTTAAATTCTATAACGAGCTCAATCTTCCGATTGCAATTATTATCGGATTTCTGAACGGATTGAGTATTATTTTAAAATGGAAAACTACCGACCGAAAAGAATTATTAAACGGAATAAAAGCGCCCATAATTATTTCGATATTGTTGACTGCAATAATATTCGTTATCGGCGGCGTAGAGAATTTCATGCTGGTTATTCTTACTTTCTCTTCGATTTTTGCGCTCGTAGTTAACGGGGAAATTACTTTGAAAATTCTGAGAGGCAAAAAAAGCCACGCCGGAGCTTACGTAGCTCATATCGGAATAGCTCTGTTTATGGTTGGAGTAGCCGCAACGGCGGGATATACTAAAAGCGAGCAGGTAGACCTCGTAAAAGGAGAAAAAGTTGAATTGTGGGGCTATCAGTTGAGCTTTGCGGGTTATCAGCCGATTGAAGGAGGGAAGAAATATGCGTTCAATGTCGAAATCAAAGACGGAGACGATATTAGCGTGGCTGCTCCGGTTATGTATATCGCCGAATTCAATAATAGTTTAATGCGCGAGCCCGATATAATTGTAGGCTTTACGAAGGATTTCTATGTCGCTCCCGTTAGTTACGATGAAGAAACGCCCTCCGACGCAGGAAAGACGGTTAATATGAAAAAAGGCGACGTTGTAGAACATCAGGGAATGAAAATAGAATTTACGAATTTCGTATTGCCGGAAGATATGTCGGCCATGATGAGCGGAGGCAAATTCAGAATCGGCGCTAATCTTAAAGCGACATACAACGGCAAAACATATAATCTGGAGCCGTATATGGAAAGCGCCGGAGGACAACAGGAATTTCATCCGGCGGAACTCAAAGAAGCCGGCCTGAAAATCGCTCTGGCAAACTTGAACGCCACAGGAGGCGAAATTACGATCGTTCTGCAGCCGCTTTCATCAGAAAATATCCCCGTTCAAACTCCGAAAGAAGTTTTAACGGTAGACGTCAGCATAAAACCGTTTATCAGCCTTGTATGGCTCGGAGTGATTGTAATGGTTATCGGATTTGTAATTGCGGCTTTCAGACGCTCGAAGGAATCGCTAGCATAAATTATGAAGAATACGGAGTTATACTAATTCTATCGTAGGGAGCTTTATAATAAAAATAGCTCCCTGCGGTTCATTGTCAAGAATTTCAATCGAGCCGTTAAGCGAGTTTACGATTTCATAGACCAAGCTTAACCCAATTCCGGCGCCCTTAATACCGGCTATCTCAGCCGAAGAAGAACGGTAGAACTTCTCGAATATTTTTTTCTTCTCTTCATTTCTCACGCCAATTCCTCTGTCTGCAACTTTTATTACGCATCGCTTTCCTTCTTTTTTTATGCAAAGATTAACATTATCGTAATTAGAGTACTTGAGAGCGTTGTCGATTAAATTAGTAATCAGTATTTTCATATAATCTTCATGGCACCTGATGTAGACATCGTCTTCGATTTCGGCGTCGATCGGCTCCGAATCGTATGAAGCAATAATTTCGTTTGTCAGTTCCGTAAGATTTACTACGGTATTCGCTCCTGGATTGCCTCTTAATTTTGTCATAATGAGCAAAGATTTGACTATTTCTATAATTCTTTCCGTCTGCTCCTTCAGAATCTCGATAGATTTTATATGGTCCTCGCTCAGGTTGCTTTTGTTGAGTAAATATTCCAGTTCCGAGTTTATTATCGTCAGAGGGTTCATGATTTGGTGCGAGGCGTTATCGGTAAACAGAGTGATGTGTTTTATTTGATCGTTTAGTCTCTGAAATAAATTGTTGAGAGTAGAAGTTAATTTCCCGAGTATATCCTCGTCGTGCATGTGTATGCTAATCTTTTTGTTGAGATTCGAGGCGTTGATATTATTCGCCGTCTCAATAATTTTATTAATAGGCGAATAAATCCTTCGGGTAATCAACAGCCCTGCGGTAAATATTATGACTATAAATAACGGCAGAAGATATAAATTTATCGACATGATGTTACGGATTATATCATAATAGGTATCGTTAAACATTCCTAATTTTAACGTGGCAAAATAAGCGCCGTCTTCCCTGAATAAATTTTGATATCCGACTCTTAACCTCCGATCATTGACGTTCTCGTCTTTGAATAGATATTTATCCGAAAAAAAAGGAGCGTCCAATTTCATGCTGCCGATGTATTTTATATTATCGCTGCTCAGGAGTATTTTACCCCTCTTATCGAAAACTTGCAGGAAAAAAGGCTCGTCGGTAATAGAAGCCAGGTCGGACTCTCTTAATTCTTCCGGACGTATAATTTTTAATGTGTCATTTTCTATCGTGAGAGATAGGTAGATGTGTTCTATTTCATGTCGCAACCGTGTATCCATCAAATTGTCGGCTTCGTGTCGCAGTTCGAAGTATACTATTATATTAAAGATTATCAAAAGCAAGAGCAGCGAACCGCCAATTAACAGAGTGGTGCGAAAGAACGTTCCTGATAGAATATTTTTAAATTTATTTACCAAAAAAAATGTAACCTTCTCCATAAATGGTTTTAATATATTTCTTGGGCGAATGCTCTTCAAGTTTATGCCTTAAATTTTTTACTGTTACCTCGACAATGTTCGACAGAGGAGAGCATTCTATATTCCACACATTTTTACAGATCTCTTCTTTATTAATAATCAATCCTTTATGAGTCAGAAAATATCTGAGCAGTTCGAATTCTTTGTCGGAGAGTTTGATAATACCTTTGGGAGATTCTAAAACGTGGTCGATAAGATTAAGAGTGAAATTATCAAAAGATATCGTTGTCGTAGTCGAATAGTAACGTCGTAAAACGGCGTTAATCCTAGCCATTACTTCTTCGAATGAAAACGGTTTGGTTATATAATCGTCTGCGCCGGCGTTCAATGCTTCCACTTTGTTTGAAATATCGTTCAGGGCAGTCAGAAGAATAATCGGAGTTTGGATGCCGGATTTGCGTAATTCCTTGCACACTTCGAGCCCGTTCTTTTTAGGCATGCGCCAGTCAAGCAAAATTATGTCGAAGACGAATTTTTTTACCGCATTGAGAGTTTCTACGCCGTCGTAAGCGAGATAGACGCTGTGATGCTCTGCATTGAAATTTTTTTTAAGGCTTTCCGCCAGGTGTTTTTCGTCTTCGGCTATTAAAATTTCCATATACCACATTCCCAAATTGCCAGATAAAAAATAGTTAATTATGACGGAAGAATACCAAAAAATGAAAAATTTTTTAAAATCTTTAATTTTACTCGGACAAGCGAATCCGCTATTTTACAAACAAGAATAAAATATATCTTTGTCCTAATTAACTAATTTCATATCCTGTTGGAGGATTTATGAAAAATAAATTACAATCTTGTTTGTCTCTTCTGGTAATCGTCTTTATTGCCGCAAATATCAGCGCGCAAACTTATCAGGGAGATACAAAGTGCAGCACATGTCATTCGGACATATATACCGAATACATGAAGACGGGACACCCTTATAAACTTAATCCGATCGTAAACGGTCAGCCGCCGGTATATCCGGAAGGAACGGCGCCGGAAGTATTGCAAGCGCCTCCGGGCTCAAGTCTCAACGATTTTGTATATGTTGTCGGAGGATACGGCTGGAAAGCCCGTTTCGTAAAACCCGACGGTTATGTCTACACGGGTCCCCAGACTCAATATAACTATCAAACAAAAGAATGGGTGGCTTACAACGACGGGAAACAGACAAAATATAATTATGACTGTTTCAAATGCCACACAACCGGAGCCGACCCGAGCGGCTCATGGACTTCTCAACAGACCGATTGGGGAACATTTGCTCAACCCGGCATCAGATGCGAAGGATGTCACGGACCGGCAGGCGACCATATTAGCGACCCCGTAAATGTTAAACCTTTCAGAACCGGAGAGGATTTAACTTTGAACAGGTGCGGCGATTGCCATCAAAGAGGCGGCACTACGAATAATGTGCCCGCTAAAGGCGGATGGGTACAGCACCACGAGCAATTTAATGAATTGAAAGCTTCGCCTCATGGCGACGGTGTCGGCGTCGATTTAACTTGCGGTACATGCCATGATACGCATACGGCTCTTCATTATAAAAATGTTACGACCAATAAGGCTATTAAAACCGAATGTTCAACATGTCATTCTTCTCAGGAATACACAATCAAACTGAACGGAAAAGACAAAACCATTGATTGTATCGACTGCCATATGGCTTATACCGGCAAATCTGCCGTAGGTTTGCAGACCGGCAACGGATGGAAAGGCGATATCCGTTCGCACGTATTAAAAATCAACACAAAAGCCGAAACAAAAGATTCTATGTTTACCGCTGACGGACTAGCTCTCCGTCTGGATAGCGAAGGACACTCGAAAATTACGCTCGATTTCGCTTGCTTGAGCTGTCATACAAACGAAACGGTCGACTGGGCTGCTTCATATGCAGAAGGAATACATAAAAACGGTATTACGGCAGTTGAAAATATTGCGGCTGTCCCGAACGAATTCAATCTGGAACAAAACTATCCCAACCCGTTCAACCCCAGCACTACCATTAATTTCTCGCTGCCGAAAGCTTCGAACGTTAAGCTGTCTATTTACTCTATGACCGGCGAATTGATTGCCGACCTGGTAAATAATATGATGCCGGCAGGCGAACACAGGATTACATTTACAGCTCCGGGCGAACTGGCAAGCGGCGTTTATATCTACAGAATTCAGGCGGATAATTTTATGGCTACGAAGAAGATGGTCTACATGAAGTAGCCTATTAAGCAAGTAAAAAGCCCGGCTGAGTCCGGGCTTTTTTATTTTAAATTTTTCGAAATCCTTTTTCTTCTTATCTTAGCGTAAATCTTTAATAAAAATATCGGTTTGAAAATGGAAAGAACAATTATCAATATGTTCGAAACGAGCGTTTCGAAATACGGTTCCAATGTTTTTCTTAAAGAAAGCAAAAACGGAAAATACGAAGGGCTTACGTACGATGAAGCTAAGAAACTGGTTTATAATTTTGCCGCAGGTTTGATTTCGTTGGGCGTTAACAAGGGCGACAGACTGGCTTTAATATCGGAAGGGAGGAATTACTGGGTAATAAGCGAATTGGGAATATTGTATACGGGCGCCATAAACGTCCCGATATCTGTAAAAATTGACGAATTGAACGATTTGAAATTCAGACTCGACCATTCAGGTACGAGAATTGCCGTTGTTTCCGTTTCGCAGCTCCATAAAATAAGAGGCATTAAGAACGATTTGCCGGAATTGGAAAAGACTATTGTGCTCGATAAAATAGACGACCTGCAAGAAGATGAGTTGTACGTCGAAGATCTTTTAAAGACGGGGGAAGAATTTCTAAATGCCAAAAGAAACGTACTGATCGAAAGGATGCAATCCGTTAAGGAAAACGACTATGCAAATATTTGTTATACTTCCGGTACCACCGCAGACCCGAAAGGAATTGTTCTATCGCACAGAAATTATACGGCAAATGTGGAACAGGCTACGAGTCTTCTGCCGATTCCCGAATGGTACACGACATTGTTGATTTTACCGTGGGATCACGCTTTTGCCCATACGGCGGGAATTTATACTTTGATGTATAACGGAGCTTCGATGGCTGCGGTTGAGACGGGACGCACTCCTCTGGAAACTCTCAAAAATATTCCCAAGAATATCAAAGAGATAAAACCGACGTTTCTGTTGAGCGTGCCGGCATTGGCAAAGAACTTCAGAAAGAATATCGAAAAAGGAATACGCGAAAAGGGAAAACGGATTGAACAACTCTTTAACTCGGCTCTTAAATTGGCTTATAATTACAATGCCGAAGGTTGGAATCGTGGTAATGGAAAACGGAAATTATTAAAACCGTTATACAAACTTTACGATAAGATTCTCTTTTCGAAAATACGCGAAAATTTCGGCGGCAGACTCGAATTTTTTATCGGTGGAGGCGCATTGCTCGATATCGAATTGCAGCGGTTTTTTTATGCAATCGGAATCCCGATGTTTCAGGGATACGGATTAACCGAAGCGGCGCCGATAATTTCCGCCAATGTGCCGGCTAAACATAAACTCGGCTCCTCGGGCAGAATTGTGGATAATCTGGAAGTTAAAATTTGCGATTCAAACGGAAGTGAATTGCCCGCCGGTCAAAAAGGCGAAATAGTGGTGCGCGGCGAGAATGTGATGGTCGGTTACTGGAAAAACGAAAAAGCCACCGCCGAAACGATCAAAGACGGATGGCTTTATTCAGGCGACCTCGGATATCTCGACGAGGACGGCTTTCTCTACGTTTTGGGCAGATTCAAATCGCTTTTGATTGCAAGCGACGGGGAAAAATATTCGCCCGAGGGAATTGAAGAAGCCCTGACCGAAAATTCCAAATTTATCGAACAGGTTATGCTTTACAACAATCAATCGCCCTACACAATTGCGCTGATTGTTCCGAATAAAGAACAGATCAAACGCTTCCTTGACGAAAATAATTTATCCCACAAATCCGAAGAAGGGCAGAATGCAGTCATAAAATTAATAGACGAGGAGATATCGAAATTCAAACAAGGCGGTCAATTTGCAGGCGAATTCCCCGAAAGATGGCTGCCCGCCGCTTTTTCGCTTTTGGGAGAAGCTTTTACGGAGCAAAATCATTTCCTGAACAGTACGCTTAAAATGGTGCGCGGTAAAATAACCGAATTCTACAAACAAAGAATAGACTATCTCTACACTCCCGAAGGAAAAAATATTTACAACCATCAAAACAAAAAAATAGTGGAAAGAATGTTTCAGTAATCCCTTTAAAAAATTATAAATACAATTTATACAAATAAAAATTTTTACTATTGAGCTGTAAATTTTATTCCCTTTTTTACGATAATAAATGTGGATAAAAGAGGGATTATAAAATGAGTTATATTTTACTTATTGACGAAGACCTCAATTTTCGTGGATTACTGAAAAAATTCATCGAAAAGAAGTTTATGACGAAAGTCGTAGAAGTGAACTCGGAAAAAGAAGCGCTCGACAAAATCGACAGAAGAAAACCGAGAATGGTATTTATTAATACGGATGCGGATTTCGGAAGCGGGCTTGATTTTCTGGAAACGTTAAAAACATTTGAAGTGCCGATTATAGCATTAACGGCTAACAATGAGAGGGAGTATATCGAAAAACTGATTTCCTACAGAATAGAAGGCTGCCTTTTGAAGACGGACGTGCTTTCTCAACTGGCAGAACGGCTCGAGCGGATATTCCACAGATACGAACATTTGTATGTTTGATTAATTCCCGAAAGGATTCTTACGATCGTACTCGAAATCGGGGCGGTAGTAATTATAACTCTCCAGTTCCTGTATCCATCCGTTTTTGAGTCCGTATTTTTCCGTCAATTCGATTGCTTTATAATATTCTATTGGTCGCAACGTCCTGCTCAATAAAGGTTCCTTGATTGCTTTGTGCGCCGGATAATATTGCGACATTAATGAAATATGAACTTTATTGTCGAGCTCTTCGGAAATAAATTTGAAAATTCTCTCGGTTTCAGAAAGATCGTTCGGGAGAACGAGATGCCTGATTATCAATCCCCGCGCTACGGTGTTGCCCTCGAATACAAGCTCGGAACCTACCTGGCGGTACATCTCTTTTATGGCTTTGCAGGCAATTTCAAAATAATCTTTAGCATTGGAATAGAGTTTGCCGTATTCGCTGCTGCCGTATTTAAAGTCGGGTAAATAAATATCGACAACGCCTTCGTACAATTTTAGCGTTTCTACTGAGTCGTAACCGTTTGAATTGTAAATTATCGGAAGTCGCAATCCCTTTTGCGCCGCAATGTAGATCGATTTAAGAATCGAGCCTGCGAAATGGGTCGGGGAAACCAGACCGATATTATGGCAGCCGCGTTCCTGCAATTCGAGCATTATCTCCGCAAGCTTTTCGTACGACGTTTCGTTGAATTTTTCGGCTTCCCAGTTTTGGCTTATTTGGTAATTCTGGCAGTAGATGCATCTCAAATTGCAATTGCCGAAGAAAATGTTGCCTGCTCCAGAGGTACCCGAGAGAACCGGCTCTTCTCCGAAATGAGGCGTGTAAGAAGATACAATCGGTAAATGACCGCTGAGGCAAAAACCGTATTCGTAATTCGTCCGGTCGACGCCGCATTCTTTCGGGCAGACAGTACATTTCCGCATTTTTTCATAAGCTGATTCGGCACGTGTCTTAAGTTCGCCCGATTCCAGCAGTTTTATGTACGACGGTATAAAAGCCATTGTTAAATTTATTTTACTTTGGTACGATAATATATAAAATTATAAAAATCGGAGGTATTATGCCGTTGTTCAGATGGACGGATTCTTATTCCGTAAACATTAAAAGCATCGACGAGCAGCATAAAAAATTGCTGGATATTATCAACGAACTTCACGAAGCCATGAAAGCCGGCAAGGGTAAAGAAGCTTTGAATAAAATATTCAACGAACTTGTGGACTACACTCGCACTCATTTTTCTTTCGAAGAAAAACTGATGGAAAAATACGGTTACAGCGAAAGCGCTTTGCATAAACAGACGCATCAAAATTTAATAAAACAACTGAACGAACTGAAAGAAAATTACGAAAAAGGAAATACCAATCTGAGTATAAACGTAATGAATTTTCTGCAGGATTGGCTTATCGGGCATATACAGGGAAGCGATAAAAAATACACCGCTCATTTGAACGCCAAAGGAGTTTATTGATAAAAAACCCGCCGGAATTAAATCCGGCGGTCAATTCATAAGATTTCTTTTAAAGATTCTTCGGCGGCTTTGATTGTGGCGTCGATTTCATCGTCGGAATGCGCTGTCGATACGAAGAGCGCCTCGAACTGCGCCGGCGGCAAATAAACGCCGCGTTTTAGCATCGAATGGAAAAATTTGCCGAACAGTTCGGTATCGGATTTGATTGCGGTTTTGAAATCGAATACCGGTTCTTCCGTAAAGAAGAGCGTCATCATCGATCCGACCCGGTTTAATTGGAAATTTTTTCCCGCTTCTTTAACGGCGTTTTTAATACCGTCTTCCAGGCGAGCGGACTTGGATTCTAACTCATTGTATATTTCCGGATTGTTCTTAATATACGAGAGCGCGGCATATCCGGCATTCATCGCCAGCGGATTTCCGCTCAGAGTTCCCGCCTGATAAACCGGTCCTACCGGCGAAACCATTTCCATAATTTCCCTTTTGCCGCCATAGGCGCCGACAGGCAGTCCTCCGCCGATAATTTTTCCGAATGTGGTCATATCGGGTTTAACGCCGAGGATTTCCTGAGCGCCGCCTGCTGCTACGCGGAACCCGGTCATTACCTCGTCGAAAATAAGTACGATTTTTTCTTCGGAACACAAATCCCGTAATTCTTTAATGAAGTCGTCGTCTGCTCTTACCGTTCCCATGTTTCCCACAATCGGTTCAAGAATTAAAGCCGCAATTTCGCCTTTGTTTTGGGAGATTATTTTTTTGACCGATTCGATATTGTTAAACTCGGCAAGAAGAGTATCGGCTGCCGTCCCTTTGGTAACTCCGGGACTTGTCGGAACGCCGAATGTCAATGCGCCGCTGCCTGCTTTTATAAGAAAGAAGTCGCCGTGCCCGTGATAGCATCCTTCGAACTTTATTATTTTTTCTTTACCCGTAAAACCGCGGGCTACTCTTATTGCGCTCATTGTCGCTTCGGTGCCGCTGTTTACCATACGAACCATTTCGACCGACGGAACCAGATCGCAAATCAATTCCGCCATTTTAACTTCTATCTCCGTCGGCGCTCCGAAGCTTGTGCCGTCTTCGAGTGCTTTTAAAAGCGCTTCTTTAATAAAAGGAGGATTGTGCCCGAAAAGATGCGGTCCCCAGCTTCCGATATAATCGATCAATACATTCCCGTCGGCGTCGTACATTCTGGAGCCTTCGCCCCGGGTTATAAAAAGCGGAGTTCCTCCGACGGATTTGAACGCTCTGACCGGCGAATTTACTCCTCCGGGAATTAATTTTTGCGCTCTTTCGAACAATTCTTGGCTTTTTTCGTTTTTCATAAATTTCCTTTTTCAGTTAAATTCTCAATTGCTTATGTAAAAATACCAAAATTCGGCTCAACGGGAAAATATGCCCGACTTTTCGTCGCTAAATATTACCTTGCGGAACACGAACGAACGAGGGCTTTTTTGCTAATAATTTGTTAATTTATGGCTCACAAATAAAATTAATAGAGTATGTTATCTACAATTTCGTTTTTCAATATATTGCTGCCGTTCTTATATATAATTGTGCTTTCTGTTTACGCCTTCGACTTTTTTTCGGAAAAAAGTAAGTTCACGCATTCAAAGAGAATATTCCTCTTTGTCACGTTAATTGCTCACATTCTCTATATCATTTTCAGAACGGTGGAATTCGATCACACTCCGATAACGAGTAAATTCGAAATATTTTCGCTATTAGCCTGTTCGATAGCGTTTTCGTATTTTCTGCTGGAACTTCTTACGGACATAAGGGGAACGGGAACTTTCATACTCTTTTTTTCCGTTATTTTTCAGATTATCTCTTCGCTCTTTATTGAGCACAATTATCAGGTGCCGGAAGTGCTCAGGAATCGTATGCTCGGAATTCATGTTATAAGCGCATTGCTGGGTTATTCCGGTTTTACAATATCGGCGGTCTACGGTATTTTGTTTCTTATACTTTACAAAAATCTCAAGACAAATAAATTCGGACTGATTTTCAACAGATTGCCGAGTCTCGAAATTCTTGAAAAACTAAGCTTTTATTCCGTCTTGATCGGGTTTATTCTATTGACCGTAGCAATGATTATCGGAATAATTTGGCTGCCGAGCGCTTTTCCCGATTTCAGTTACGGAGACCCGAAATTGGTAGGAACGTTTTTCGTATGGATTATATATTGTCTGGGAATAGCAAGCAAATTGATCGGTAAATGGTACGGCAGAAAAGTTATAATATTTTCGCTTACCGGATTTGTCCTTACGATGGTCTCGTTGATTTTAACGAGCACTCTGCAAAACACTTTTCATTCATTTTATTAAAATAGATTTGCATAAATGAACTTTGTCGGAATTACAATAAATCATAAAACCGCGCCGATTGAAACACTCGAATCGCTCCACCTTAACCGCGATGAGATTATCGAATTTATATCGCGCTTGAAAGAGAATTTTAAAGAAGGCGTGATTATATCGACTTGCAACAGAACGGAAATTTATTCGCTTTTGCCGAATTACAATTTGGATTCGAATAAGATAATCGCAAGTTTGCTGGAATTCAAAAAGGTGGAAAATCTTAAGAACGAACATTTCAGGAAATTTTTTTCGTGCGGAGCGGTTAAACATCTCTTCTCGGTGGCTGCGGGAATCGACTCGCTGGTTATCGGCGACAGCCAGATATTGGGACAGGTGAAAGAAGCTTATGAAATTTCGGAAGATATTAATTTCTCAGGTTCCGTAATCAAACGGGTATTCGAAGCGGCTTTGAAAGTCGGCAAAAGGGCAATCAAAGAGACCGCTATCGGCGAAGGCGCGGTAACTGTCAGTTATGCGGCTGTGCAGGTTGTAGAAAAAATCTATTCGAATCTCGATAAAAAATCGGCGCTGATAATCGGGGCGGGCGAAACGGGCGAATTGGCTGCGGTTCACTTGAGAGATAAAGGCGTCGGAAAAATAAGCATATCCAACCGCACGCTCGAACGCGCAGAAAAACTCGCCGAAAAAGTAAACGGCGGAATTATTCCTTTTACGTCTCTCAAAGAACATTTACACAACTATGATATTATTATAAGCGCAACGAGCGCGGAAAATCTTATTGTTCATTACGAAGATTTAGCCGCAGCCGTTAAAAAAAGGAAAGGGCAGCCGATTGTTATTATGGATATCGCCGTTCCGAGGGATATCGATCCGAAGGTAAAAGAAATCGACAGCGTTTTCTATCACGATATGGAATCGTTAAAAGTCATTGTCGACCAGAATATTCAAAAAAGAAAAAATGAGATTCCGAAAATCGAATCGATTATAATGGAAGAAATGCAGAACTTCTTTGCGTGGTACAACACTTTAGAAATTGTGCCCGTCATTAAATCGCTGAGGAATTTCTTCGATTCGATACGCGAAGACGAACTCGAAAAAATAAAGCATAAAGTAACGCCGGAGGACTTCAACAAAATCGAAGATATGACGCGCAGGTTAATTGGCAGACTGCTGCACAATCCCACAATCAAACTAAGACAACTTGCCGAACAAGGAGTTAATCCGGACGACATTGCGAATCATTCGTTTTTAATCAAAGAATTATTCGCTCTTGAAAATAAAACAAATGGCGCCGAAGAAAATAATAAGGAAGAAAATTGAATAAGAAACGCAAACTTAAAATTGGCAGCCGTGGGAGCGAACTGGCTCTCTGGCAGGCAAATTTTGTAAAAAAACAGCTCGAAAAAGCCGATAAAAATCTCGACGTTGAAATTAAGATTATTCGCACCAAAGGCGACAAAATCTTAAACAAATCGCTGTCGAAAATCGGCGACAAGGGCTTATTCACCAAAGAGCTCGAAAACGAGCTGTTCAAAGGCTCGATCGACATCGCCGTTCACAGTTTAAAGGACTTGCAAACGGAATTGCCGAAGGGTTTAATTCTTGCCGCCGTAACGAAACGACATCCGGTTGAAGACGTTCTGATTGCGCGCAAGAAAAAAACAACGATCGATTCATTACGCGAAGGAGCCGTTGTGGCTACGGGTTCGCTAAGAAGGAAAGCCCAATTGCTCCACTTGCGTCCCGACATTAAAGTTGTCGATTTGAGAGGAAACGTGCCGACGCGCATAAATAAATTTCTGGAGTCGGACTGGGATGCGATTATTCTTGCCAGAGCGGGCGTCGAAAGGCTCAATCTCAAAAAATATATTTCTTCATATATTTCGGTCGACGAAATATTGCCGGCTGTCGGACAGGGCGCTCTCGGTATTGAAGTTAAAGAAGACAATAACGACGCAATTGAAATTCTGAAATCGATTCACGATTTTGACACCTACGTGGAAACAGCCGCTGAAAGATCGTTGCTGAAGGCGTTGGAAGGAGGCTGCCAGGTGCCCATCGGAGCTTATGCCAAAAAGGAATCGAACGGTTTGTATCTCGACGCGGTTGTGGCAAGTCTCGACGGCACGATTACTTTCAGAAAAAAAGCGAGAGGCTCGTCCGCAAATCCCGAAGCTCTTGGAAAAACGCTGGCCAAGGATTTGTTGCGCGCAGGAGCCCGTAAAATTTTATCCGACATTAAATCGAACGGATAAATTGCTGCTCGAAAACAAGAAAATATTGATTACGAAAGAAGAAGGAATTTACAGATCGTTGCAGCCGCTTGCGGATGAAGGAGCCGATCTGATTTTTTTCCCGGCTATTAAAATTGTTCCGGCGTATAACGAAATTGAAATTGCCGAACTTGCCACTGAAATCAGAAGTTTCGATTATCTGATCTTTACGTCGCAAAATGCGGTTGAGGTTTTTCATAATATTGCCGAAAAGTACGGGCTCGACCTTTCCAAAACCAAAATTGCCGTTACGGGTAAAGCCACGGCTGAAGTTTGCAACGAGAAAGGTTATTATATCCACATTATTCCCGGAAAGTTCAGCGCTTCGGGATTACTCGAACGATTCGAAAATATCGGCGTGGAAAATACAAAAATACTGATACCGTGTTCTTCAATAGCGCGGGACGAATTGCAAAAGGGACTAACTAAGCTCGGAGCCGCCGTTTCGTTGATTAAAATTTACGACACTGTTCAAAACGACGTCGATGCTCTTGCGGATAAAATCGATTCGATTAAAGAAGATAAGCCGGAATTATTTGTGTTTACCAGTCCGTCAAACTACAGGAATTTTATCGCAATTATGGATATTGACGATCCCGTTGAATACTTTAAGGAAAATTATATCTGCGCGATCGGCTCTACAACGGAAAAAGAGATAAGAAAATCGGGCGTTAATGTAAATATCGTACCGGCCGAATTTTCGCTCGATGGAATTTCGAATGCAATCATAACGTTTTATAAATCTACAGGTAATATGGCATAAGGAGGAAAATTGAACTTACAAAACGACTTGTTTCTGAAAGCTTGCAAAAAAGAGAATACTGAAAGAACTCCGGTTTGGATAATGAGACAGGCGGGCAGGTATTTGCCGGAATACAGAAAAGTAAGGGAAAAATACGACTTCCTAACAATGTGCAAAACGCCCGAACTGGCGGCGGAAGTTACTCTTCAACCGGTCGATATTATCGGCGTTGACGCCGCAATTATTTTTTCCGACATACTTGTTATTCCCGAAGCAATGGGCATGAAACTCGAGATGGTCGAAAGTAAAGGTCCGAAACTTTACGAACCGGTCAGAAGTTCGGACGATATTAACCGGCTAAAGAAGATCGATCCTTACAAAGATTTGAAATATGTTCTCGACGCCGTTTCGCTTACAAAAAGAGAATTGAACGGACGGACGCCGTTAATCGGATTTTCGGGATCGCCCTGGACTTTAATGACATACATGGTTGAAGGCGGAGGTTCAAAAAACTTTTCGGAAGTCAAGAAGTTTATTTATAATCAACCGGAAGCTGCGCACCGGCTGTTGGGAATGATTTCCGATGCGGTCGCCGAATATTTATCGGCTAAGTTGGAATCGGGAGCCGACGCTCTTCAGATTTTCGATACCTGGGGCGGTATTTTGTCCCCTCACGATTTCGAGGAATTTTCTCTCAGATATATTAAGGAAACTATCGCAAAAATAAATCGCAAAGACCAGCCGGTTATTGTATTTGCAAAAGGAGTTCATTATTCGATTGATAAACTGGCTGACAGCGGAGCGGATGTACTGGGTCTCGATTGGACGATGAATCTTGGAGAGGTCAGGAAGCAAGTCGGGGATAAAGTCGCTTTGCAGGGAAACCTCGACCCGACGGTCCTATATGCCGGGAAAGATAAAATCTTCGAAGAAACTGTAAGAACGCTTAATTCCTACGGTAAAGGTCCGGGTCATATTTTTAATTTAGGTCACGGAATACTTCCCGATATCGACCCTGAAAACGTGAAGTTTCTCGTTGCTACAGTCAAAGAAGAAAGCAAAAAGAATTTTATATAAAAAAGCAGGTTAGAAATGTTCGACATAAATCTCGATTTGATAAAGAAATACGACAGACCCGGTCCAAGATATACAAGTTATCCGACGGCGCCGCATTTTAATGAATCGTTTAAAGCGGAAAATTTTATCGACGAAGTAATAAGAACTAACAATCAGGATAATCCGCCGTATCTTTCGCTCTATTATCATATACCTTTTTGCGATACGCTTTGTTATTTCTGCGGTTGCAATATGATAGTAACGAGGAACCGCGACAGAATAAAACAATATATCAATTACGTCAAAAACGAAATCGATTTGTTAAGGTCATATTTAAAGCCGGACAGGAAAGTCATACAATTGCATTGGGGAGGCGGCACGCCCACGCATCTGAATCCCGACGAGATCGAAGACCTTATCGGTTACATCAATTCAAATTTCGAAATGCTGCCCGAAGCCGAAAAAGGATGCGAAATCGACCCGCGCGGATTGACCAAAGAACATCTGGCGGCGTTAAGAAACGGCGGATTCAATCGAATCAGTATGGGCGTACAGGATTTCAACGACAAAGTTCAAAAAGCCGTCAACAGAATTCAACCGGAAGACATGACGCGCCAGGTGGTCGGCTGGGTGCGCGAACTCGGATTTCACAGTATTAATCTCGACTTGATTTACGGTCTTCCTTTTCAAACTCTCGAAACTTTCGAAAGCACGGTCGATAAAATTATCGATATCTCGCCCGACAGAATTGCCGTCTTTAATTATGCGCACGTCCCGTGGCTGAAAAAACATATGGGATTGATTAAACCGGAGGATTTGCCAAAACCGGAAATCAAACTGCAGATTCTCAAAATGACAATCGAAAAATTGACGTCTGCCGGCTATGTCTTTATTGGAATGGATCACTTTGCCAAACCGAACGACGAATTGGCTGTGGCTTTGAGAGAAAAGAAACTCTACAGGAATTTCCAGGGCTACAGCACTCATTCGGGCGCGGATTTGTACGCTATGGGAATTACTTCCATTAGTCAGATCGGAAGAATTTATGCGCAAAATTACAAGAAGGAAAAAGAGTACTTCGAGGCTTTGGACAACGAAACCTTCCCGACCGAGAGAGGATATTATCTTAGCGACGACGATTTATTGCGGCGCGAAGTCATCACCAGGATTATGTGCGACTTCGAGCTCGATTTTGAGTCAATCGAAAATAAATTCAATATTGAATTTGAAAACTATTTTAAAAATGCTCTCGAAGGGTTGAAAAAATTTGCCGAGGATAACCTTGTTGTAATTGATAATCGGAAAATTACGGTTACTCCAATGGGTAGATTATTAATTAGAAATATCGCCATGAATTTCGATAGATATCTCGAAAAAGAAAATACAAAATATTCACGAACCATATAATTGATTTGCGTGTTTAGATATTCATAATAGCAGAAAGAAGAGAAAATGGGAAAAAATGCGGTTGTACTTTTTAATTTGGGAGGTCCGGATTCACTTGAAAGCGTAGAGCCGTTTCTTTTTAATTTATTCCAGGACCCTGATATATTCAAAATTCCAATTGGTCAAAAGTTATTTGCAAAAGTTATTTCCAGCAGAAGAGCTCCAAAAGTTATAGAAGAATATAAATTGATTGGTGGGAAATCGCCAATTAACGAATGGACCGAAAAACAAAGAAGTATGCTGGAAGAAAAATTGAATCAAACGGATTCTAAGTACGACGTTTTTGTGGCAATGAGATACTGGAAACCTTTTACGGATGAAGTTGCGCATAAAGTAGAATCCGGCAATTACGATCATATTCTTTTACTTCCTCTATATCCTCATTATTCAATAACCACAACAGGTTCGTCTTTTAATGAGTGGAAAAGAAAATATCGCGGACCAGAAGACAAGCTGATTTATATCGACCATTATCACACTAACGATAAATATATTGCTGCATTAAATCAAAGGATCGATGAAACAATAGAACGTTTTCCCGAAAATGTTCGCGATAAAATAGTTCTTGTTTTCAGTGCCCACGGAACTCCGGTAAATCTCCTTAAAAGAGGAGACCCTTACAGTCATCAAATCAAAGAGACGATGGAAGCCGTAATGAAAGCGCGCAATTATTCGCATCCGTATCATCTCTGTTTCCAGAGCAAAGTAGGTCCGCAGAAATGGCTTGAACCGGCTACTGACGATATGATCGAAAAACTGGCTGAGGAAGGTCATAAACACTTGCTCGTCATTCCGATTAGTTTCGTTTCTGACCACATCGAAACTTCTTTCGAACTCGATATCGAATACCGCCACGTTGCAGATGAATGCGGAATAGAAAACTATTTTGTGATGACCGGACTCAACGATTCTCCTTTGTTTGTCGAGGCGCTTTACGATCTTGTAGTTAAAAATTTACCTCCGGAATAATTTGTTTTATAATAAATCGGAGCTGTCATGAAGTTCTTTTTGTTTTTGTTTGTTATAGCTTTTTCATCAATAATACCGCAAGAAAAAATTATGGAAAATCCCTTATTGAAAAAATGGAATACTCCTTTTGAAACTCCGCCGTTTGACGAAATTAAAGACGAGCATTTTCTGCCTGCTGTGAAGTATGCGGTCGAACAACAGAAAAAAGAAATCGAGGAGATAGCCAACAACAGCGAAGAGCCGACTTTCGAAAACACTATCGTGGCGATGGAAAAAAGCGGCGGTTTGCTCGACCGCGTGTCCCGATTGTTCGACGCCTTGAACGAAGCAAATACAAATGAAAAATTGCAGCAGGCGGCGCGGGAAATCACTCCTTTGCTAACGCGGCATGAAGACGATATTTATCTTAACGATAAGTTGTTTAAGCGCGTAAAAGCCATCTACGATAAAAAGGAATCGCTCGGACTTAATGCCGAACAAATGCGTCTTCTCGAATTTTATTACAAGGATTTCGTGCGGAGCGGAGCCGATTTACCGCCGGACAAAAAAGAAGAACTGCGGAAAATCAACGAGGAGATATCGTCTCTCGCCCTTAAATTCAGCGAAAATTTATTGAAGGAAACAAACGCAGTCGCGCTTGTAATCGACAATAAAGAAGATCTGGTCGGTTTGCCCGAAAGCGTTATTCAACTGGCTGCAGAGACCGCTTCGGAAAAAGGATACGAAGGCAAGTGGGTCTTTACGCTTCAAAAACCGAGCTGGATTCCGTTCCTTCAATATTCGCCTAAAAGAGAATTGCGTGAAAAGCTTTTTAAAGCGTACATAAACAGGGGCAACAATAACAACGAATACGACAATAAAGACATTATTGCCCGCATTGTTTCTCTCCGAGTAAAAAGAGCCAATCTGCTTGGTTATAAAACGCACGCGGATTATGTTCTCGAAGTGAATATGGCGAAAACGCCCGACAGAGTTTATAAGTTTTTGCATGAGTTATGGACTCCCGCATTGAAACGCGCAAAATCGGAAGTCGAGCAAATGCAAAAGATTATCGACTCCGAAGGCGGCAATTTCAAGCTGCAGGCTTGGGACTGGTGGTACTATGCCGAAAAATTAAAAAGGGAAAAATACGACCTCGACGAAGAGATGCTGCGACCTTATTTCAAAATGGAAAACGTATTGAAAGGAGCATACGAAGTCGCTTCGAGATTGTACGGAATCAAATTCGTGGAAAGAAACGACATTCAGGTTTATGATCCGGACGTAAAAGTTTTTGAAGTGTTGGATGAAAAGGGCAATCACATCGGAATCTTTTATACCGATTATTATCCGCGCGACGGCAAAAGAAGCGGCGCATGGTCGAGCAGTTTCCGTGTGCAGTCGAATATCGACGGCAATTTTATAACCCCGCTCGTTTATAACGTAGGCAATTTTTCCATGCCGACAGCCGATAAACCTGCATTAATGAGCGTGGACGAAGTAAATACGCTTTTCCACGAACTCGGACACGCGCTTCATTCGTTATTGTCGAATACGACTTATTACCGAACGAAATGGGTTCCGCGCGATTTTGTGGAATTGCCTTCGCAAATTATGGAAAACTGGGCTCTGGAACCGGAAGTTCTGAAACTCTATGCAAGGCATTACAAAACGGGCGAACCGATTCCCGACGAATTGATTGAAAAGATAGAAAATTCCAAACTGTTTAATCAGGGATTCGAAACCGTAGAATATCTTGCCGCGGCTTTTCTCGATATGGACTGGCATACTTTGACCGATACTACATTGCAAAACGTTGAAGAATTCGAAAAGAAATGCTTCGATAAACTCGGAAAGATTTCGGAAATCGAATCGCGTTATCAAACTACCAATTTCGCGCATATTGTCGGCGGATACTCTGCCGGTTATTACAGCTATATCTGGTCGGCGGTTCTGGATGCGGACGCGTTCGAAGCTTTCAAAGAAAAAGGCGACTTGTTCGACAAAGAAACTGCTGCGGCGTTCAAAAAGCTTCTGTCGAAAGGAGGCACTGAAGACCCGATGCAGCTCTATATCGATTTCAGAGGAAGAGAACCGAAAGTCGACGCGCTATTGAAAAGAAGAGGTCTCGATTGATTCTTCTATTCTCGGACTCTGTATATTTGTGCATGTTCAATAAACGGAAACTTTAAATGTCGAAGAAAATAGTCGTTCTCGGCGCCGGTATATCGGGACTTTCAACCGCGTATTGGCTTGTTAAAAAAGGTTTCGACGTTACTATCCTCGAGATAAAAAACGAGCCGGGCGGTTCCATGATTTCAAAAAAGATCGATGGCTTCCTGATTGATTACGGGCCGAACAGCGGACTCGAAACTACTCCGTTGATAAGAAAACTCGTTGAGGAAGTAAATCTTTCGGATAAAATGATTTATGCCAACGCTGCTGCTTCCAAAAGATATATTTTAAAAAACGGCGAATTAATACCTCTGCCGATGAGTCCGGGCTCGTTTATAAGAACGAAATTGTTTTCCCCCGGCGCTAAATTCAGACTGATGGCAGAGCCGTTTATTTCGAAATCGGACGACGGATATTATCAAAGTATCGCTCAGTTTGTAAGAAGACGACTCGGCGGCGAATTCCTCGATTACGCAATCGATCCGTTCGTGAGCGGAGTGTTTGCAGGCGACCCGGAAAAGCTCAGCGTTAAATCAGCTTTTCCTAAATTGTACCGGCTCGAAGAAGTCTACGGCGGATTAATAAAAGGTATGATTAAAGGAGCCAGGGAAAGGAAACAACGCAGCGAGGAATCGAAACAGAGCGCAAAAATGTTTTCTTTTATTGAAGGAATGCAATCGCTGCCCAACTCAATTGCGGCAAATTTGAAAGATAAAATCGTCTTTAATGCACAAGTATTGAATGTATTGGGTACTAACGATCATCAATGGAAGGTTATATTTGAATTGGATGGTAAGCAGGAGAGTCTAATAGCAGATTCAATTATTTCTACATTGCCGGCATATGTTGCTTCAAAAGTTTTTTGTGAGCTCGACGATAAGCTGGCTGAGCATCTAAATTCAATTTATTATCCGCCGGTAATGGTGCTATATCTGGGTTATAAAAAATCGGATATACAAAGGAAACTCGACGGTTTTGGATTCCTGATACCGTCAAAAGAAAAAAAGCATTTCCTCGGCGCAATATGGAGTTCGTCGATCTTTCCGAATAGATGCCCCGACGATAAAGCAGCCTTTACGTTGTTTATCGGTGGTGCTCGTTCGCCTCAGATTTTTAATATGGAAAAATCCAAGCTAATAAAAATTGTGCTTTCGGAGTTTCATGAGATAATGAAAATTGAAGGTGAGCCGATAATTATTGAATCTATAATGTGGGAAAAAGCAATTCCTCAGTATAATCTCGGTTACATCGAGCATGAAAGTTATATTGAACAATTTGAAAAAAAGAATAAAGGTATCGTTTTGAGCGGTAATTATCGGGGCGGAATCTCAGTAGGAGATTGTATTAAAAATTCCGAGTTAAGAATCCGGGACTTATAAATAAATAAGAAATTCCGCCCGATGATATACAACAAATTATTTTATCATAATCAAAAGCAGTTTAGATCTGTCTATCGCTTTTAATCCATGTGGAATATTTGGTGGCATTATAATTAGTTCTCCAGTTTTAACATTATTAACCTTTCCGCCTATTGTTATTTCCATTTCGCCTTCGACGACGTAAGCAACAGCCTCGTAAGGTGAAGTATGCTCTGTTAAAGATTCTTCTTTATCGAAAGCAAAAAGTGTTATGTTTCCGCTCGTTTTTTTAAGAATCTGTTTACTGACAATTGAGCCATTTTGATAAGCAATTGAATCGGCTAGTGACACTTTATTAATTTCATCGTTCATTATATTACTCACTAATTGTTTTATTTATTTTTTAAGAACTTAATAGACAATTGGAAAAAAAAATAGACGAGGATAATTGCACCAATTGCAAAAATTGAATCGCCAAATGCTCTCAGCCATCTTAATGTTTGCATTGTGCTGGTTTGCAAAAATTCAGCGCTCCTTGCGTACCAGTAACCGTGTTCAACTGAAGCCCAGGTTTGCATTAAACCGACAGGGAGTAAACTAAAGGTAACCATGGCAAATAATCCAAAATTTATCAGCCAGAAAGACCATTTAATTGGTTTTTCATTCCATTCGATATCCGGTCTAATTCCGCGTAGTGAAAATAGCATTAATCCAATTCCGAGCATTCCATAAACTCCAAACAATGCAGCGTGTCCGTGAACAGGAGTAGTATTTAGTCCTTGCATATAATAAAGGGCAATTGGGGGATTAATCATAAACCCGAAAAGTCCTGCTCCCAGCATATTCCAAAAAGCAACCGAGACAAAAAAGTAGATTGCCCATTTATATTTTTTCACCCATTCAGTCGATCTTGAAAGTTTAATATTTTCCCACGCTTCATAACCAACAAACATAAGTGGTACAACCTCAAGAGCGCTGAATACGGAGCCTAATGCCAGCACAATCATTGGAGTTCCGGAAAAATAGAGATGATGAAGTGTGCCAATAATTCCGCCAGAAAGAAAAATTGTTGCTGAAAGTACGGTGGCCTGTCCTGCAGTTTTAATAGATATCAGGTTTAATCTGGCAAATAAAAATGCAATTACAACTGTAGCAAAAACCTCAAAAAATCCTTCGACCCAAAGATGAACTACCCACCAGCGCCAATATTCGGCAATTGCGAGATTTGTATGCTTTCCGTACATCAATGCAGCTCCGTAAAATAAAGCAATAGCAATTGTAGAAATTAAAAATAGAGTAAGAATAGGTTTTTGTTCGTTATTTTTTTTGAGAGCAGGTTTGATTCCACGCCACATCAGGAATAACCACAAAAATAATCCAATTAAAAGTGAAATCTGAAAAAATCTGCCAAGATCAATATATTCATAACCACTATGTCCGAAGTAAAACCAGAAATTTTCAGGCAATAAATGTTTTATACTAAGCCATTCACCTGCCATTGAACCAAGAACAACTACCAGTAAAGCGATAAAAAGAATATTAACGCCTAATTTTTGTCCCTTGGGTTCAACACCACTAACAGCAGGAGCGATGTAAAGACCAGAGGCGAGCCAGGCGGTTGCAATCCAGAAAATCCCTAGCTGAATATGCCAGGTTCGTGTAATTACATATGGAAAAATCTCGGCTATAGGTATTCCATAAAAAGCTCCGCCTTCTACTCCATAATGTGCAGTAACCACTCCTAAAATTATTTGCAGAAGAAAAAGCAATGAAACAATCCAGAAATATTTAATAACAGCTTTTTGAGAAGGTGTTACTGTAGCTCCCAATAGTGGATCTTCTTTTGGAAAATCTTTGTGTTCTACCGTGCCTTTGTTTGCGGCGTAATACCACGCCATTCCACCAATGCCAAGCAACAACAGTATGATACTTACTCCAGTCCAAACAATTGTATCGGGAGTAGGAATATTCTGAATTAATTCTTCGTGAGGCCAATTATTTGTGTAGGTAAAATTTTCATTAGGTCTGTTAGTAGATGCAGCCCATGCGCTCCAGAAAAAGAATGCATTAAGCTTTCTTAGTTTTTCAGGATCACTTAAAGTGTTTTTGGGAATTGCATAATCATCATTCCCATTTGTAAAGACGTTATTAAAGTGCTTAATGTTTTCTTTAATCGCATCATATCTTTCGTTAGCTATTTGAATTTCACCTGTTTGATCATTATACGTGTTTGTTCTATACATCTCTATTAATTTTGCCTTAAGAGATGATTGTTGCTCTGCCGTTAGCTTGCTGAATTCTGTCCCATAATTTTGTGCCGACCAAATATTAAGGACAGTTACCAACTCACGATGGAGCCAATCAGCAGTCCAATCAGGTGCAACATAACTTCCGTGTCCCCAAACCGAACCAGATTCCATTCCACCCATTGCCTGCCATACATTTTGCCCCTCCTGAATATCAGACTTCGTAAAGACTATTTCTCCGTTTTTCGTTACAATTCTTTCCGGTATGGGAGGTTTTTGCTGGTAAATTTTTATACCGATTATACTAAGTACAGTAAAGGATACAATAATCACACTTAAAAAGCTGATCCAATATTTTTTCATAATATCCTCATTTTGTTAAAAATGATTTTGATTGTGCGTGTTATGTTGATTCTCGTTTTTGTCTGTATTAAATAGCTTTTCAACATAATGGATAAAATGAACATAAGCCTCAACAAATTCTCTCCCGGCTTTTATATCATTTACTTTATAATTTTTCTTTAGTTGAACATCATTAAAATACTTTATTACATCCGAATGTTTGGATTTATCTGCATGTTGAAGAATTTCTTCAACTGAACCTTTTTCAATTGCGATGTCTGCAGCTTCAATTCCTTCTTCTGGTCTATAACCTGCGGGTTTTAATCCGGTATAACCAACACCTTCACCCATTCTATGAAGCCTGACAACAGTTTCATAGAAATACATATCAGCTAATTCCAGAGCTTCATTATTAAGTGTTCTGACACGCAATACTTTATCGAAGAGATTTTGGATTTCCGACTCATATTCAGCTTTAATCCAGATTAATACATAATTAATATTACCTGTTTCGAGAGCTTTTTGAGCAGCTTTAACAACTGGACCCTCCATCGAATCACAATGAGCAAAAGTGGAATCTGACAGGATAAAAGTAAACAACGCTAAAAATGATATCATTGCAATTTTTGATTTGAGTATCATAGCAGTATCCTCCTTAATTAATAATTTGATTTTATTTACAAGTACTCTCCAAACAATAGTGCAGTTGGATAGGTAACTTCCTCTTCTATTTTTGCTTGTAGTTTCAATTGTTGAGCTAAATCAACGATATCATTTTTATTTTTTCCCTTTGTTACTTCAACCAATCTATTAAGAGCTATAACAATAGTCTTAGTTCTACGCCACCAATTTGCTTGCATTGGCGAGGTGATTGTAGGTCTCAGCGTGTTTAAATTTTAAGGATAAAGGGATATTAATCTTCATCATATTCTCCTTTTTTTATAGCAGGTTTAAACTATTTCCATTACAAATTAAATTCATTGACTTAGGTCAGAATAGTTTAGTTTGTATAAAGTATTCAATTCACTTACTCTTAAAATGCGGAAAAATCTAAGCTCAATAAATCCTATGACTCATTTATTTAATGTGCGGCTTGCAGGATATTAAAAAGATTATCAGATATTTCTCAAATGTATATCAAAGGATTTTAAATATATCGTTTAAGTATTCTTACTTTATCTTTCAAATTGCTTGATACGGAACCGATTTTCAGTAAATATCAAAACGCATGGTCAACAAACATTTGAATATACATTCCTTCTTTGCCAAAAGAATTATCCAATCTTAATATTAAATTATTCATAAATATTCGAATACCGGCACCGGCACACCATTTCATATCGGAATGCAATGTTGATAATTTCCAATCAGAGGCAACTCTGCCGATTTCTCCAAACAAAGCAAATTGCAGCCAATGAATATTAAGATTTCTTGTTAACCACCACTCGTTGAAAGGATTCCAGGAAATTATTTGTCTATATTCTGCACCATAATAAATTGCAGCGCGATCGTTGAATCTGCCTTCGTAATATGCCCGTAAATGATATCTTCCGCCGAGATAAGCTCCGGTATATGGCGGTGGTCGATGAAATTTTTAATATTGTTTCCATTTTGATCTATTCCGACAATATCATAACTATTCCAAGTAAGTGTGTTAACAGTCCAGAAATCAATAGCTAATACTTTTGGCAGAGAATTTTTATCTGAAAAAATTTCGTGAAGCGGTAAGTACCATCTTAGATCTGCTTCGACAACACTCCAGGGTGCCATAGTATCAAACCATCCAAAATCTCTTCGAAATGCAAATTTCTGGAAGCTCCCTCGTGTAGGATTTACATAATAATCTGTATTCTCTCTTGTAAGCGCAAATTCAATTCCATTTGTAGCAAAAGCCACACGTTTTCTGTAAAAAGGTTTTATATCGATAAATGTCCTTCCACTTAGAAAAGGATTCCAATGAGTCCCGCCCGTTTCTCCCGAGACTAATATTCCGTTTTTAAATTTCGGAGCGAAATAGACTTTATCCTTTCCGTGACCAATTGGAAGCAAAAATCTCACTTTCATTTCGTACCATTGATCGGAACCGCTGACTTCCGCATAATCATTTTCATCGGAATCATTGCTTCCCGCACGTTCTTTTGAAGTTGCTGGGGGAGGTGAACCGGGCGGGTCTTTGTAAACCTTAAGCACGCCAAAGTAACCGCCTAAAATATCCGGCGCAATATATACTCGCGGATAAAACGGTAAATAAAATTCTCTGAATTGAATGAATCCATACTTGGTTCCATTAGTGCTAATTAATCCACCCATATAAAGGGACATATTTTTTTGTGATAATCCCTGAACTCCAACAAACCCGCCGACAGCCCAACCAAATATTTCGCTGTAAAGTGCGAAGGGCAGTGCTGAAATTGTAATGTCATTATTTTTTTGAACGAGAGAATCAATTATAACTTCTTCAATTAAGTCATTATTCAGGAAAGCAAATTCATTTGATTTGCTAATCTCTGATTGACTTTTAACATCGGCATAAAAAAGTGAACTAAATAATAAGAGCAAGAGAGCATTTATTTTTAGTCTATTATTAGCAGTTTGTTTTATCATCATTTTTATTAATTATTTAATCTAAATATTCTAGTTCGTCTATTAAATGATTTGTTCCATTCGTATCCAGGTGTGTAATTGGAGATTCATTCATTAATCTTCGCAATGTATTTTTTAATTTCATCATTTGAATGAAAAGGTCATGTTCAGGTACAACATCTGGCGAATGCATGGGACTCTTAAAGAATAAAGACATCCACTCCTGAATACCTTTCATTCCGCTTCTTTTTGCAAGATCAGCAAATAAAATTAAATCGAGTACAATTGGAGCTGCTAAAATAGAATCACGACACAAGAAATTAATTTTTAATTGCATCGGATATCCCAGCCAACCGAAAATATCAATATTATCCCAGCCCTCCTTATTATCACCACGCGGCGGGTAATAATTAATTCTGACTTTGTGATAATAATTTTCGTATAAATCCGGATATAAATCCGGTTGAAGAATTGAATCAATTACGGATAGTTTGCTTTCTTCTTTTGTTTTAAAGGAACCGGGATCATCCAACACTTCTCCATCTCTATTGCCAAGTATATTTGTTGAAAACCAACCACTTAAACCGAGCAATCTTGTTTTAAGCATAGGAGCTATTACAGTCTTAACCAAAGTTTGACCAGTCTTAAAATCTTTACCTGCAACCGGGACCTCCATTTCATTAGCAAATTCTACTATTGCCGGAGCGTCAACGCTTAAGCTTGGTGAACCATTTATATATGGAGCTCCTTCCGCAATTGCCGCATAAGCATAAAGCATGCTGGGCGAAACATCAGGATGATTATTTTTCATCCCTTCAATAAATGCTTCTTTAGTTTTGTGAACCTCGCTTACCGGTATGAAAGTTTCTGTGCTTGCTGCCCAGATAACAACAACACGTTTAAGTGAATGTAATTCTTTAAAAGTTTTTATATCATCTCTTATTTTCATCATCAGATCGTATTTTGTTTTTCCTTCTTTTACATAAGTGCCTGTTAATCGCTTAACATAATTTTGGTCGAAAACACCTTTCATTGGTTTTAAAGATTTTAATTCTTCTGCAGCATTATTCAAATCTTTTTCATTTAATACTTTTGCATATTCGGCAGCTTCAAAACAGGTTTCATCTCTTATATCCCAGCCACCAAAAATCAGATCATCAATAGCAGCTAGTGGAACAAAATCTTTTATCAATGGGAAATTATTATCGGATCTTTTTCCGATTCTAATTGTACCCATTTGTGTAAGCGAGCCGATTGGCTTTGCCAATCCTTTTCTAATGGCATAGATGCCGGCTAAAAATGTTGTTGATATTGCACCATTTAACCCGACAATTAAAACACCAAGTTTACCATCGGGATTTTCAATCATTTTTGATTCCATTTTTCTCTCTCCTTCTTTAGAATAATGAATATTTATATGACTTTATTTATCGTTTTTAAAATTTCAGGTAACTCCTTAAATGATTTTATAATAAAATCTGCTTTATCATTTTCGTTTTGTTCGTTCCATCCTCTGTTATTTATCCAAATTGTTTTGCAACCAATTAACTTTGCCGGAACAATATCATTGTTGTAAGAATCGCCAATCATAACAGCATTATTGGGATTTACGCCTAATTCATTCAAAGCGAACTGAAAAATTTTTGGATCTGGTTTTCTGAATCCGATTACTGCAGAATCAACAATGAAAGCGAAGTACTTTTTGATTGAAAGTTCTTTTAGAACTATCTCAATATTTCCATAATAATTAGAAATAAGTGCAAGCAAATATTCATTTGAAAGCTGATTTAATATCTCTTTAGTGATTTTCACATTTTCAATTACAGAACTATAACACCAATCTGTTAGTTTGTTAATGTTTTGTGAAAAATCTTCTTTTAACAGATTATTCTTTTTAAAATATTCTAATTGATATGCTATTTGAGATTTAAGAGTTTGCTTTAAGCTGAAATCTGGTTTAATGATATTAGAAATAGTCCGTTCAGAATAAACAAAAGCTTCCCTAAAATTTGCTTTTGTAAGTGGAATATGGAAATGATTATAAAGATCAAAGAATTTTTCACTCCAGTGAATTCCATCAGTATCAAGTGTTCCGCCAAAATCAAATAACAGTGCTTTTTTCATAATCTGTCTCAGTTAATAAATCCGGATTTGCTTTTTTCCCGCTTAGCGCAATGAGAATAATTCCAATTAATATCCAGAAAAGTTCTCGTATTCTATTTACCAATCCCACATAAATACCAAGCGAAGAAGTTATATTTAAAGTTTCTAAAACAAGTATAAGCCCACCTTCGCGGGAACCCAATTCTAAAGGCATAAAGAAAAAAAGATTTATCATAAAAGCGGAAAAAGCATTGATATACAATGCCTCAATAAAAGTTATATTAATTCCAATTGCCTTTAGAATAAACAAATATTCAAGTGATCCAATAATCCGTGAAATAATTTCACTTGATAGTGCTAAATAAAAATTCAGTTTTCGATTTAAATATAGATCTGTTATCTGCTCATCGATTATTTGAATTGATTCTTTTTTATTAAAAAGGGGGACAAAAACTCTATTTATGAAAGGGATTTTTAAAGAGATATTAAATAAAGATTTTACTACCCCTTTTTTGTGGCGTGTGATAAAAAAATATGTTATTACCAAAAACACTATCAGTGCAATTAACAAAGATAGCTTAGTTGCTACTGTAAGGGTTAGTGTAATGAACGCAAGCAAAATAATTAGTATCCAGAAAATAAAAGAAGAAAGAAAGTGAATCATTGAATACAGGATAGTAGAAGAAACCGCCCTACTTGTTCCCAGCTGCGCTTTTAGTTCTGCAATACGATATGGTTCGCCACCCAGTCCAACAAATGGCGTAATGTAATTAATTGCAAATCCGCTGATGGTTAGGGAAAATATTTTATAGAATGGGAAATTATGTTTATTATTTCCAAGTATAAATTTCCAGGCAAGTGCATTAAAAAAATAGACGAAACACCATACACCAATAACGGGAATAAAATACCAGCCGGTTTTATAAAGGTTTGATAAAATATTATTTAATCCGAAATCCCAAACCAGATAAGTAAATATTGTAAGACCGACTAAGAACAATATTATTTTGGATTTTTTACTCATTGTATAATTCTATTGTCTTGTTTTTGCAAGCAGATTGGTAACATTTATCCAGCAAGTAAATTGTGTTGTATGCGTCTTCCAATCCTTTTTTATGAAAATTCTTGTTCTGAACAGATTTTGTAAAATCAGAAAAGAGTTTTATATAAAGATTTGTATAATGGGATTTATCAGAAGCATCGGGCACAGATATTTTTTCACTTTTCTCATTTTTAGTTTTTATGATATAGCTATCGCCATCATAGAAAAGACTTCCACTCTTAGAAATCAGTTTTGCTTCATTTCGGCGGGAGTGATAAGCCCAGCTGAGATTAATTTGTATAATTCCTTGCTGATATTCTAAAATTATTTGAGATGTATCCTCAACCTGATATTGATTGTGCGCAAGATTTTGGTTAACCGTAGTTACCCTTAATGGCTTGCCCAACAACCAGTTTGAAAGGTAGAGATAGTGAAAGCCTGTATCAGACAAAATTCCACCTCCGCTGATTTCCTTATTTAATCTCCACGGCGGAAGATTAACACTCAAACCCGGATCAGCACCTGTTCTGAAAACATTGAATTGGAGAAATATTCTTTCATTATCATTTAATTCATCAACAAAAGATTTGAACTCGCCCCACAGAGGAGAATATTTATATTGATGACAAGGTACGAACAATATATTCTTTTCGATAAGAGTTTTATATAGTTCTGTTGCTTCGGCGTAAGATGTAGTAAATGGTTTTTCACAAATAATATGAATGCCTTTATAAATTGCCCACTCTATAATTTCTTTATGATATTTAGGCGGAGTAGTTATATCAATAAAATTAATCTTCTCGGTTTCAAACATTTTGTCTAATGATTCGTAAAAATTTATTTCGTTATACTCTTTCTTACAGTTTTCTCTTGTGTTAGCATTTGATTCAACCGCAGAAGTTATATCAATACTTGTTTTTAATTCTTCTGATCGAAAAGCTACAAGATGATTTGTTCTTGCTATTTTGCCAAAACCAACTATAGCTCCTTTAAGCATTTGATAATTCCTTTTTACCTTTCACAAACTCAAATAAGTATTTATGAATCTTTTCTTCCTTAATTACAAAGTAGATCAGCACCAGATTGAGTACTATTAATTCAAAAAGAAAATAGTAAAGGATATTGCCCCAAAAGACTGAAATAAACAGAACAATCATTCTTGTATTAGTAGTTAAAATATTCTGATACTTAATCATTGGTTTGTTTAGATTTCTATATTCCTCTTTAAACCATTGCGGGGCGATACCATTAAAACTATCTTCAACATACCTGTAAAGGCTTCTAACATTCTTTGCAAGGATATGTTGTTGACGAATATAATTTATATAAACCCTAAGCAGGAATTTCTTAAAAGGTGCATTTATCCAGGATAGTCTGGAATATGTTTCTTTAACCTCACTAAGATCATCAATATCTTTATTCTTATTTTGAGTGAAATACAAATAGAAGATTCTGTAGTAATCTGCCATTGCACTCTGAAAAGAGTGACTAATTCCGGAAATCAATGCAATCAGTAATATAAACGGTGTTCCACCTTCTATAATAAACCTTGCGGACATATGAAGGTAGATACTTATAAACCATAAATTACCGGCTACCCCATCAAATATTCTACCGTAACGTGAATAAGTATTGGTCATTCGAGCAAGCTGCCCGTCCGCTCCGTCCAGCGCTTCAGCTATTATAAGGAAAATGACGCCAATTATGTTTAAAGTAATATCTTGATAATAAAATAGATTACCTGCAACCACACCAAAAATAACGCTGATAAATGTTACATTATTTGGTGTGAGTCCCAATGACTTCGAAGCAAGAGCCATTGCATAACCCACTCTCCGATAAAATATTTTATCGAGAAATTCTTCAGTATCAGTTGATTTATATGTTGATTCAATTTTTAATTTGTTCAGCCACATAAGTAAATGCTTCCTCCATAATCTGCATACCTTCTTCTGCAATTTCTTTTGTGATGATTAAAGGTGGATAAACTCTTATATCTGCATTATATCCCATTAAAATCAATCCGCGTTTCAGACATTCCTGAAAAACCATTTCGGTATATTTTTTATCAAGTTTTTCTTTTGAATCTTTACCTTTGACAAGTTCAATCCCAATCATTAAACCTTTGCCACGCACATCCCAAATAATCGGAATTCTTGACTTCATCTCGTTAAGTTTTTCGAGCATAAAAGCACCAACTGTTGCAGAATTTTCAACTAAACCTTCTTCAATAATTGTTTTAACGGTAGCATAAGCCGCTGTTGATGCAAATGGATTTCCGCCATAACTGGAGGAACTTCCACTTGGATTACCAAAAGGTTTGGCAAAAATTATTTCTTTGCGAGACATAACTCCGGTTATTGGAAATCCGCCGCCAAATCCTTTTCCAATTGTAATGATATCAGGGATAATATTTTCGTGTTGAGTCCCGAACATTTTTCCTGTTCTTCCAAATCCGGTTATCATTTCATCACAGATTAATAATGCTCCAATATCATCGGCAAGTTTTCTTAATTCTTTTAGATATCCTGGAGCAGGTACAACATTTCCTGCGGTTCCTTGAATTGGCTCTACAATGATTGCAGCTATATTGTTTGTTGTTTCATATCTAATTTTTTTTCTTATGTGATCAACACATTCCCAATTACAACCAGGAAAAGTTTTATTAAATTCACAATGTCTGCAATCAGCATAAGGAGTGGTATAAATTCCTGGTGGTAGAGGACCGAGTTCAAACTTAAAATTATCTCCAAGTAATCCAAGTACACCAACAGTTTTGCCGTGAAATCCATTCCAGAATCCTATAAACTCATTTTTCTTTGTGTATGATTTTGCCATTCTAAGAGCTGCTTCAACAGCTTCAGCGCCGCCGCTGTAAAATTGGCTCCATCTTAAATCACCTATTGCAATTTCAGAAAGAAGTTTGGTAAGCTTGACTCTATTTTCAGAAGTGAAACTGCCAACATGAATTTTATCAAGTTGTTCTTTCATCATTTTGTTGTAAACCGGATGATTGTACCCAAGACTTGCGACACCGACACCTGCAAAAAAATCAATGTACCTGTTACCGTCATCATCATAGACAAAACATCCCTGACCACGTTCAATAGCAATTTTTGAACGTGTCGCAATGGTTTGAATGCCCGGAGCAATGTAGTTCTGCTCTTCATTAAACAATGCCAATGATTTCGGACCGGGAGTTTCTGTAAGAACAGAGGCATATTTGATTTTTCGTTCTACTTCCATATCATCTCTCCACAAAAAAATTATTTATTTTTCTAACAATTAGTTCGGCTATTGAGGAACTTGCTTCTTCGCGTACCGGCGCAAAACTTGGCCAATCATTTATATCAATAATAGAAATAGTTCCATCTCGCGAAATAATTGCGTCGCCTCCATATACATCCAACCCGATTGCCCCGGCTGATTCATTGCCCAATTCTCTAAGCAGATTTATATCAAAAGGATTATGATTTATGCCATTTAAATAAAACCAATGGAAAAAATTCGTATTAGCCACTGAATAAAATTTGACTACATCGCCATCGAGATGCTCTTGTAATACTACTTTTTGTATTCCTCTTCGTGCAAATTCCGAAATAATATTTTCTTTCTCTTCTTCTGAATAAACTATTGTTACATCTTCCCGATGCACAGCGTGAACATCTCCTCTTTTTATCCAGATTTTACGACTATTAAAATCCTTAAATTTTATTTTTTCCTTTTCTTCCACTTTAATTACAAAGCTTTTGGGAAAAGGGATTCCGTTTTCAGGAAGTATTCTGACCATATTAACTCTGTAACTATTGATTGAACCTTGCGGTGAATTAATTATCAGCCGACCTTCTTTTTCGAGCTCTTTTAATTTTAGAGTGCTTTCCATTCCCTGCGCCATAGAAAATATAATAGATTCTTTAATATCTATATAGGTCAAATCCTGCTCTTCATAAATAGTAATATCAAATCCCTTATCATTTAGTTTTTCAACTGTGCGCAGAAATATCTTTGTATCATTACTTATGTGATTTGGTGAATAAGCTACATGTCTTCTAATGCCAGCAATTTTTATCATTTTTTTGCCTCTTAATTTCCACTATTTATTAGCTTGTCATAGATTAATTCTGCTATAAATTTTGCCGCTTTATTCCGTACAGGGGCAAAGCTAGGCCAATCGTTTACATCGATTATTGTAATTTTCCCTGAGTCGGATACAATAGCATCGCCACCGAATATTTCCAGTCCTAGTGCATCTGCTGACCTAGCAGCATACTCTTTCAATTTATCTTCATCTACATTTATTTTATTATCTCTATTGTAGAAATAGTATTCAAAAAAATCAGTGTTTTTAACAGCATAGAATTTTAGAACTTCCCCCTCAATGTGTTCTTGTAAAATAGCAGAAGTAATTCCACGATATCCAAATTCCTTTAAAATATTTATTTTTTCTTCGTTACTGAATACTGCCGTTACATCTTCTTTATGTATAGCATGAATATCGCCTCTTTTTATCCATACTTTTGTAGTACCAATATTTTCAAAATCGTAACTTTCTAAATAATCGAGAGTGCCAGCAATCGTCAAAGGAAAAGGAATACCAGCTTCTTTAAGCAACTTTGACATATTAATTCTATGACATTTAAGTACTGTTAGAGATGGATTAATAACAATTTTCCCTTCTAATTCTGCTTTAAGTAATTTTTTTAATACTTGAGTGCCTCTTGCCATCGAAAAAATTAGGTTTTCTTTTAAATTCTTACCCGTTTCTATCTCTTCTTCGTTGTAAATATTTACTTCAACTCCAAGTTTATTAAGCTCCTCGACAGTCTTCATAAATATGAGTGAGTCGTTCTCTATATGATTGGGGGAAAATTCTCTGCTTCTTTTAATACCGGCAATCCTTTCCATAACTATTTTCCTATTTATTAAAAGACCGATATATGAAAATATTTTTCAGGGTTTATTTTAATATCTTTAACGAGATTAGCAAGCTGGTCTAACAGTTTAACTAACTTTTCAAAACCTTCCGGGTTGTTGAGAATACCACCTGCTATTGTAGAATCGCTATTGAGAGATGAGGTGATTTTCTCAAGATTGCCCGTAATATCATTAAGATTATTATAAATTGAATCATTCTTAATTAATTTCCCCAGCGTACCCCTGCCTGAACTCAATGAACTGGAAATATTTTGCAAATTATCAACGAGTGATTTAAGGCTTGCATACAGGCTGTCTTCATTAATAAAACGACTGAATGTGTTGTTACCGTTATTGAGTTTGGATGTTATAGCGTTTAGTTCTTTTAATGTTGAATTCAAATTTTTCGTAGTTTCGATTCCAAATAATAACCCCGAAAGTTTATTTTGACCATTTAATGAATCTGTTACAGTTGCAATATTAGCAGTAATTTTTTCAATGTTATTAACAATTGGCACAATCTTATCCGCTATATTATCGAAGGAGACTGATTCCTTTACTTGTATAAATTCACCTTCTTGAAGAGGTCTTTCATTCTGATTTCCTAATGATATGTTGATTAATTTATCACCTAATAATCCACTTGTTTCAATTTTAGCATAAGAATTAACAGTAATCCGGGATTTGTATTTCTCAAGAACTGCGAGTCGCAGCAATACTAGATTATTATCTCCAAATGTTGTGAACTCAATTTTATCAATTGTTCCGACTTTTAATCCTCCCAGATAAATTTTACTCCCCTCGATTAAACCGTTGGTATTCTTTACGTACATATTCAGAGTATATGTTTTCGAGAAGTAATAGCCTTCCGTTCCTACCAGTATTATAAAAACGAAAAATATTACCAGTCCGGCGAAAATAGTATAACCGACTTTTAAGCTTTGATTTTTTTTCCCATTTCTTATCATCTTTTAAACTCCGAGAGAAACTCTATTGGACAATAATTGTTTTCTTTTCATAAAGAATTGATTTACAAAAGGATTATTCGAGTTCAGAATTTTTTGAAGGTCTCCTTCGTCAACTACTTCTCCTTGATTAATCATTATAAACTTATCACCTATTTCTATTGCATCGTCAACAATATGTGTAACTATTACAGACGTAGCGTTTTTAAGTTTTAATTTATCAATCATTTCAAGAACCGAAGCGGTATTAATCGGGTCGAGTCCCGTGGTTGGTTCATCAAAGAGAATAATTTTAGGATTGAAAGCAAGGGCGCGTGCTATGGCAACTCTTTTTTTCATTCCACCGCTCAATTCTTCAGGATACAAATTTTCTGTGCCTGTAAGATTTACAAACGAAAGGAGTTCTTCGATTTTAATTTTTAATTCTTTTTCGGAATATTTTCTTTTATCCGGTAAAAAATAAAGGATGTTTTCTGCTACTGTTAAAGCGTCGAAAAGCGCATTCCCCTGAAAAACCATTCCGATATTTTTCCTTAATTCCAACAATTCACTATCGTTCATTTCATTGATGCTTCTACCTTCAAAAATTACGTCTCCTTCATCGGGAAGCCATAATCCAAGTATTACTTTTAGTATAGAACTCTTGCCTGCACCACTTGGTCCCATTATTACTGTATTTTTTCCCTTTTCAATCGTAAGGGAGACGTCCCTCAATATTCTGTTATTGTTTATTTCTAATGAAACATTTTTCAATTCAACCATAATTTTATAATAACTCCCAGACTACTTTAGTAAAGATGAAATCAAGAACTAATATGATTGCCGACGAATAGACAACAGCATTAATTGTATTTTTACCCAGACCAGTTGTACCGCCTTTAGTGGTTAATCCAAAGTAACAGCTTATTGTTGCTATAAAAAATCCAAAGAAGAACGGCTTTATGAATCCAACGAACAGGTCTTTCATTTTAAGAGATATAACCGCTGTATGCCAGAATGTATTTAGGTCGCTGTTGAACGTTTGATTTGATACTAGCATACCGCCCAGAATTCCTACAAGGTCTGCTATCAATGTGAGAGGTAGAAACATTGCAAGAGCAGCTGCAGTACGTGGAATTACAAGTTTTTCGACAGGACTAACACCGAATGCTTTTAACGCATCAATCTGCTCGCTTAATTGCATTGCCCCCAGTTCAGATGTATTTTTTGCGCCTGTTCTTGCGGCAAGTAATAATCCTGTAATTACAGGTCCCAGTTCACGAACCATGCCTAAAGATACAGTCTTCGCAATCCAGCTTGTTGCTCCGAATGTTTCAAGTTGATGACCGGTTTCAATTGCAAGAATTACACCGGTAAACAATCCACCTAAAAAAATTAGGTAAAATGATTTCGTACCAATTAAGTACATTTCCTCAATCGTTTCGCCCCAGTAATCTCTGATTTTAGAAAAGCCAACGGTTATTTCTTTTACTAAAAAAGAATATTCCTGCAAACCAGCAATCATTTTTTGAAAACGTGTCAATTTAATTTTTCTCCTGAGTTTTAGCATTGTGATCAGATAAAAATTCCTCGGCTGTTTTAATATCACTTACATGATCTACATCAACAATTTTTGAAAATGGGAGAGCATACAATCGAAAATCTTTTTGAATTAGAAACCTTAGAAAGTTTCTTAATCTGATAACTCCAGAGTTCATAGCTTCTTCAATCTCTTTTTGAATATTTTTTTTAAACAAATACAAACCGCCTGTTACAAATTCATAACCGTTATTCGAATCATTAAAGTTTATTATCCTATCGTTTTCGTCTATGTCTGCATACAATGGTTTTTCGTCATCGATAAAATCTGTTACAGCAATTACCCCATCGGCATCTTTTAAATTCATTCCATAATTCACAAACGATTTAAATTCTGACTCTAGAAATACTGAATCAGAAGTAGTTAGTAGAAATGGCGTTGATAATAATCTACTTAATTGATATAAACTGTGGAATGAACTTTGTGTTGATTTCACTATTAAATTCAACGGGTAATTTGTATAATTTTCTTTTAAGAATCTTTCCAGCTCCTTCGATTCTTCACGAATAATACATACTATAGAGTCGAATCCATTTATAAGTGTCATATCAATTATTCTCTTAATTAAAGGAACACCGTTAATTTTCACGAGTGGTTTTGGAATAGTAATTCCTTCTTCTTTTAATCTAAGCCCTTCCCCAGCAGCTATAATTGCTAAATCCATAATATTTATCTCTTTATGTTGATATTATTACTCATTTTACAAAACAAAAATAACTTCCACATAGTGAATATTTAATCCGGGATTCTTTTGATATAACCCGGCATTTGAAATATGTTCAAGTCTATATCCTAAAATAATTTTTTTGTTAGGTGAAACATTTACTGCGATATGACTTTTAAAATTAAGCGTTCCACCGAGATCAAAATTGTTAAATATATGATTAGTCGTTAAGCTGGGTTTGAGACCAGTTGAAACAGAGAAAATATTCTTATAGTTAATTAAATTTAATGTTGGACCCATTGAAAACATCAAAGAACTATTTGTTTTCTCTCTTATCATTCCAAACGCAATTTCAAAAGAAATATTTAACGGAGCAAAAATATTATCCATCAATGAATATACCGGTGGTGCAGTATGTAAAAAGATTTCAAACACTGATAAGTCCAAATCTTTTTTATGCGTATTATTTATCCCCGTTCTTATGCCATACTCTATACCTTGTGCAAAGCTCTCGGTTATAATTGTTATACCGAGTGAAAAAATCATAATTGATGTAAGTATATTTGAAAAACCTATCTTCATTTCATTATTAAAGTTTTTCTAACTTTAAAACGCTTCTTGTATTGTAAAATAAACGTAAGTGCCTTCGCGTGATTGAGCAACATCCAACCGAACATTTAAATGTTCGTCTCTATCCAACAAGTATCTTAGTCCGAGCCCTCCCGAAATCTTTAAATCATTGAATGTGAATTTTTTAATTTCCGGAAAAACCTGCCCAATACTAAAGAATGCCGATGCTCCAATACGCCATAATAATGGTCTTCTATATTCAACTTGAGAAGCCCACAAATTTTTATCTAAATATTTTCCCATTGGGTAGCCGCGCATCATTTGGTGATTGCCTAATTTGGGCAGCATTTGAATCGGAACATCACCAGCAGTACCGTTATATATTGTATTAAAAGCAATAACCTGTCCCTTTGCAATAGTCAAATAATGTCTTCCATCAAAATCGAATCGAAAAAAGTTAACATCCCCACCAAGAAATTTTCTATAGAACAGAATCTTACAATCTCCATAGATCCCTTTTGTTGGGAAAAACAAACTATCTCTATAATCAAGAACAAATCCTACTCCGGCGCCAGATGTGGTTACGCCTAAGGCCCCGAGTAAGTTTCCAGTTTCTATAATTCCGCCTGGTACATATTCAGCGATTGAAAATTTTTCAAACCAGAAATATGGACCAATAAAGAAATGTTTTTCTACTGCAATAATAAAATCAACTTTTATTCTATACTGGTTATAAGTTACATCTTCTTTAACTTTGGTTGCTGGATCGGGTCCTATTCCCCAAAATTCATCCGGTGTCCTGAAGTAAGAAATATCAAGGTCGAACCTGTAATCATTATCGCCAAAATATCTGTTTACGCGTATGCTACCCTGAACCTGTTTTTTTGTAGAATATGTACCAAATCCACCGACAATATCAGGGAATCTATTTGAATTACCTCTGTCTGGGTTATTGTAATATAGAAATGCTGCGCCAAAAGCATATCCGGTATTTGGCAAATAAAAAATTACAGGCACTGGATAGAAACCATCCCTGCTTACTTTCACATTCTCATCCAGCGATTGCGAATAAATTATTCCCACTTCTAATAAGAAAAAAACAAATATTTTTGATAACGATTTTATTAACATAATATTTAATAATTCTTTTTCAATTTGCTAACCGTTTAGACTTCCGTCAAATTACTTTCCAAAAATTTCTTTTTTGTCTAAGGGCTTTAACACCGGTTTTTCGATATTTTAAAATCTAATTTTTTGCTGATCATTTAGTTGATCTTTAATTTCATCTATCAAATCTTCTATCTTCGAAGCGCGTTTATCGTGCCCTCGCTTTACTCTGATTTTTTCAAAGAATCCGGGTTCATCATCGTTTTTAACGCGTTCTTTTATTTGTTAAATAATTTTTTTGTCTTCTTCTATGGTTGCCTTTATTCTTTCAATTTTTGGAACGATTACTTTAATTTGTTCCTGGCTAAGTTCTAAATAATCTTTTACTTTTTCCGAATCAAGCAATGAAATTTTGTTTTGCGGAAAAGTGAAGTTTGAAAATGTTAGCATTGCAAACATTATAGCAATTATTTTATTTCTCATCTGAATGACCTTTATCTATTTGTTTAACATTATTTGATTATTTGTTTTTGATCGTTCGCTTTTCCAGACCAAGAGTAAAATTACAATCCATACAATTACACGAATAATCATTGCTTGCACGCTATGCATTGCAACAACATTACTTAAAAGGTATAGTGCAATTACAGTTACAAGAACAATCGAGTGCATTATTAACACAATTTTTGTATAAGTAAAAGCTTTTTTGTGATTAAACCATATTGCGACACCAGCTGAGAGTCAGACAATTCCCATAATAACATTATAGATTAACACTGGTGTAAAAACTGTATAATCCTGAATTGTAATTCCAAGTAATACTTTTGAGCCTTCTACAATTGTCATAAGACTAAAAAGGATTGCAATGATTGCTGAAATAATTCTAATTGATTTATTCAATGTCTACCTTTATGATTAACTATAATTTAAAAACATCATTTACTTATAATTAAATATTATACCTGATATAAATTCTAAGTGCAGAATTTGCATCAGATGTATTTGGAAAATATTTGTAATCACCATAGCGTTCATACAATAAATAATCCAACCCAAGCGCTGTCTGAGCAAATAAATTGTAACTTATACCAAAATTAAAAAGTCCGACAAACTCTTCACTTTCTGCACCACTTAAAGTGTGAATCCAATATCGTTTATAGTTCGTGTAAACTTCACCAATATTCTTGACTTTTAAAGCAAGCCCTATTTTACCGCTTGCACCAGGACCTATGTTATAATCTTTTCCATACTCGCTTGAATATTGAGAATTTGTGCCGCCCATAAGAATAGCAGATAAACCAAGATAATTTTGCATTGCCACTGAAGGACTGAGTTCTATTCTGTTTATTATTTGTCCGGTGACACTTGTAGCGGAAAGTTTGTAGACAGTATTGATGTGAATATCTACTTCTTTGTAAACGCCAATTATATTTTTTGAAGTGTTAAAGAGTTTAATATTATTATCCCACAGAACACCGCTGGCAAGAATTACAACTATATTATCGTCTTGTGTTATATTGATTTCAATATGCAATGAAAAGTAGTCGAATGGTTTTTGATGTTGTGAAACTGAAAATTCATCTCCATAATTCAGATCTGCTCTAAGTGCGAGATATGACTTACTATCATTAAACTTACTACCAAAAAAAACATTATGAACTCCGGTTGAGACAACCACACTAAAATTGTCTCTTTTCCGGGGCAATCCTGTTTTCCACATGTCACCTCTAATCATTCTATTCAATCCTTGCATTGGGTCAATTAAAATTGAGGTGAATTCACGAATAACTCTTTCAAGTCCGACTGCACTTTCATCAATAATTAAATTAGAAACACGAAAAGAAATCTCACCAAGAATAATTCCTGTTACGGGTGTGTTTACAATATCGTTATAAGAAGGCCGTTCGTTTTCGTAAAAGTATTCCCAGGTCAAACTTCCAAAAAAAGCATAAGGTGCTGACTCCCAGAATGTAAGTCCGTTTGATCTTGCTGTATTATAATAATTAGCACCGTGATATGGATGCCAAAACTGATTTATCAAATAGCCATCATAATCCCAGACAAATCCGTTTTTGAAATTATTTTTTATCGATTCCCAACTGATTGCTGCCCAATTCTGCCTGCTTAGATACCTCTGATATCCCCAGACAGCAAAATTTAATCCAACAACTTCAACTGCTGGCAGCCAGTAATTTTTTTTAACATCAGAACTTAAAGTAGATGTTGAATCGTTTTCAACCTTCGTTTGATCATCAGATAAACCGGAAGGAAGAAACTTAGTATCATTAAGCTGCGCAGATAAGTTTTGACTTAAAAAAATAATTGTAAAAAATATTTTGTATAAATTGTTATTCATTCTGTTCCTGTTTTTTATTTTACCTATCTTTAATAAAGCCGGCTGTACAACGCAACCGGCTTTTACCAAAAGAATCTTTAGCAAATTAAAAATAGAATCTTGCTGTTAACTCCGTTTTCGTATTCATTAACACATCGGTTTCTTCTTTTGGAATATCTCGGGAAAGTTGAAAATCAAAACCGAGATTTTGTTTAATACCAACACTGAATTTTTCGAATAAGAAATAATCCGCGCCAAATATTAAACCAACTTTTACACTGTTTTTGGGATCCGGTTCTACAGCATAATAACCAGCATCCTGGTTTATACCGTATAATGCTTGTAAGCCAAGATATGGTGAAACCTTATCGACATTAAAATGATACGAACCAGCTAAACCAAATCTTAAGTTGTAACCATCTACTTTTGTTTCGCCTAACGGTGCATCTTCACCTAAGAATTTAAGATCAGCTCCAACGATAAAATCCATTGAGAAATTATCTGAAGCATAGTACTTGAACATTAAATTTGGTGATGAAGATATGTTATCTAATCCAACACCAAATTTTCCTGCTCTGCTCGATTGAGCGAATAGACTTGTGCCTGTAAGTAAAAGCACAACTGTTAATAATAATGATTTTGTTTTCATTGTATCACTCCTTTGATTATTTATTATATTTATTTAATTACTCAGACAGCCCCGTCGTGAACTGTCTGATTGTTGAATATTTATTCATCGTTGTCTTCATCAGTTAAAAACCTAATGAGTAGAATTGATACATCTGGTTTCCCAATTATATCGTGATCAACCAGAGGGTCAAGTGTTATGAAAGTATCAGGTAAAAGTTTAATCGTATCTGTTTGGTTTTCAGTTTTTATCAACATATCACCTTCGCCTGCAATACATTGAATTGTTATCGGTTCAGGTACGCTGTGCCACCTTAGATTTCTCCCGTTGCGCAATGTAAGCTGAACAATCTTTCTTCTCTCGCCTTCAAATAACATTTTTATTTCTTTGTCTTTACCAGAATTAATTTCATTTTTAATATCAAGCACCTTATAATGATCTTTTGTTTGTGCATTTGTATCATTAAGAAATAGTGCTGATGCAAAGAAAAAGCTAATCACAATGAATGAGATTGTTTTTAATAGATTCTGTTGTACTTTTTTCATAATACTGTTTTCCTCAATTTATTATTCTATTTTCTTACTAAATCTGTTAGCGCTCAGAACTAAAATTGATACTCCCATTGCAAAAAGAATTAATGTCTCGAGCCAAAGCGATGAAAAGCCAATTCCTTTCAACACTACTCCACGGATTATTGTAATAAAATATCTTAATGGTATTGCATAAGTTATGTACTGGAAAAACTGAGGCATATTTTCTATCGGGAATGCAAAGCCAGACAGATAAATCATCGGCATCATCAAAGCAAAAACAGAAGCCATCATTGCTTGCTGTTGTGTTTTGGAAACGGTTGAAATAAATAATCCGATTCCAAGATTTGATAAGATGAAAAGAAATGCCGCAAAAAGCAGATAAAGAACATTTCCTCTAACAGAAATTCCAAACCACTGAGTCATTATAATCATTACAATTACAAGGATCACAAATCCGATCATTGTAAATGGAATTAACTTACCAAGTAGCAGTTGATATTTTTTAATCGGAGTTACAATTAACTGTTCCATAGTTCCAATTTCTCTTTCTCTTACTATTGCCATCGACATCAAGGATATGGTAGAAATCATTAAAACTAATCCTAAGATTCCCGGAACCATAAATATCCTTGATTTCATTTCCGGATTATACCACACTCTTACTTCTGGCGTAAGAGAACCGCTGAGTGATATTTTCATTCCCAATTTGTCTTTAGTATCTACTATAAGATTCTGAGAAAATTTTGTTGTAACACCTTGTATGTAACCAAGTGCCATTGAAGCTTTGCTTGCATCCGACCCTTCAAATAAAGTTTGAACCGGTGTTGTTTCGCGGCGATTTATTTTTTTCTCAAAATCTTTTGGAATCACAATAGCGACGAGCGTTTTTCCGTTCTCCAGCAAATCAGTTATTTCCTCATAACTTTTTACATAGTAATCAATCTGGAAATATCCTGTCTCTACCAGCCTTTCTATATAATTACGACTTGTTTCGGTTTTATCCAGATCATAAATGGTTGTGTGAACAATATCAACATCCATATTTGCAGCATAACCAAGAAATATTAGCTGCAGAATAGGAGCCATAAAAATTATTACAAGCATCTTTTTATCTCTCTTTACTTGCAATAGTTCTTTGATAATAAAATGATAGATTGTTTTCATATTAGTCTTTTCCTTTCGATCTTTGATCAACAATGACTGCAAGTGTAATAAAGATGGTTCCGAAAATTCCAAGGTAGAATAGCTGCTCCCAGAAAGCTGAAATTCCTGCACCCCTTAAAAGAATTGCTCTTAAAATCACAACATAAAATTTTGCCGGCGTAACATTTGTTAACACTTGAATTGCTGTAGGCATCGTTTCAATAGGGAAAATAAATCCAGAAAGAATAAATGAAGGAAGCAATGAAGTAACATTTGCTGCCTGGAATGCTACTTGCTGTGAATCTGCAACTGTTGATATAAAAATTCCTAATCCTAATGCTGCAAATAAAAATGTGAGTGTTCCGAATAGCAGCAAGAACAAATTACCTTTAATTACAATTCCAAATAAGAAGTAACCTGCAACAAGAACTATTACTGCATTAATTAAAGAAATAAAAATGTATGGAATCGTCTTACCAAGAATAAACTCAAAAGATGAAAGTGGAGAAACATTTATTTGTTCTATTGTTCCTCTTTCTTTTTCTCGTACAATTGAAAGTGAAATTGAGATTACTGCAGTAACAATCAAAATCATTCCCATTAAACCGGGAATAAGGAATTTTGTTGATTGCAGTTCCGGATTAAACCAAAAGCGCGGCTGTAAATCTATTGGTACATATAAATTCTTACCTGTAACAGCCAGATATTCTTTTGTTAACTTAATTGAGTAGCTGTAAGTAGCTGCATTAACATAATTTTGAATTGCACTGGCTGTTGTTCCGTCAACTCCATCAATAAGATATTGTACTTTTACATCTTGCTTTGATAATAATTTGCGAGATAAATCATTTGGAAAAACAACAACTGCCTGAACAATTTTTTCATCCAACAATCTTTTAATTTCATTTTCATCCTGAACATAAGTTACAAGGTCAAAATATTCAGAGCTGATGAGTCCATTAACATATTCTCTTGTGTAATCAGATTTATCAAGATCATAAACAGCAATCTTAATATGCTTAACATCAAAATTGATTGCATATCCAAAAATTATCAGAAGGACAATCGGGAAGAAAAAAATGATAAACAACATTCTGGTATCTCTTCTTAACTGCTTGATTTCTTTTTTAGCAATTGCAAATATTCTGTTTAACATTTTATTTGTTTCCCTTTTCAATTAGATGAATAAATACATCTTCAAGCGTTGGAACGATCCTATCAACACGCTTTACAGCTATACCATTTTGTTCCTGCAGCAAGTGAATAATATTTTGTTCTGTTATTGTATTGTCATTTAAGATTACGTGAATGTAATTTCCAAAGATTGATGTTTCGCCGACCCATTTTTCTTTTTCTAAAAATTCCAGACTTTCAACTGTACGTTCAGTTTCAATTTCCAGAATAGGATTTTTTATATAATTTGTTTTAAGTTGCTTTGAGTTGCCCTGAGCAACGATTTTACCTGCATTAATAAGAATAATATCATTACAAAATTCAGCTTCATCCAGATAATGAGTTGTTACTAAAACGGTTGTACCAGCGGCAGATAAATCATTAATTAAATCCCAAAAATTTCTTCGTGATATTGGATCAACACCGCTTGTAGGTTCATCAAGAAAAACAATTTTGGGTTCGTGGATTACAGCAGTGCCAAGTGCCAATCTTTGTTTTATTCCTCCGGGTAGAGAAGCAGTAAGAACATTTTCCATATTTTCAAGATTAGCGACTTTCAAAACCCATTCTTTTCTTTCCTGATATTTCTTACCATCAAGACCATAAACCCCTGCATAGAATCGGATGTTTTCTGCAACTGTTAAATCATTATAGAGTGAAAACTTTTGTGACATATAACCAATATTTTTTTTCACCAATTCCGGTTCCTTCATAATGCTATAACCACCAACCAGAGCATCGCCGGAAGTTGGTTCTAATACACCAATCAACATTCTTATTGTTGTAGATTTACCGGCTCCGTTGGCGCCAAGGAAACCGAAAATATCTCCTTGCTTTACTGTGAAGTTCACATTATCAACTGCAGTAAAGCTGCCGAATTTTTTAGTTAGATTATTTACTTCTATGGCTTTCATCAGTAAATCCTTCTCCCAAGTGATTTCTCAAGTCTTACCTTTGCTAATTGATAATCAACTTCTGCAGTTTTCAAATTAGTTTCTGCTTGAAGTTTTAAAGTCTCGGCATCAATTAAATCAGTGCTTGTTGCTAATTGCAGATTGTACTTTTCGGCAGTTATTCGATAATTCTCTGATGCCTGTTCTAAAGCAATTTTATTTACTTTAACTTTTTCTTCAGTCTTTAATAAGTTCAAATAATTTGAATGGACTTCCATCTGAATATTTTCTTTAAGCTGATCATAATTTGTTTCAAGTTGAATTTTTGTTTGTTCAGCTTGTGAAACCTGAGATGAAGTTAGACCCCAGTTCCAAACATCCCAGCTAAGTGTAACGCCAACATCCCAGTTATAATTAAACTCATCCTTTGCCGGTAGAAATCTTGGGTTGGGATTACTGTAATAATAATTGCCGCTTAAATAAATTGATGGCAGCCAGTTTGACTTTGCAGCGCTAATTCCTTCCTCACTGCTTTGTACACGATAAGCTAAGGATTTTAATTCTTGTCTGTTGTTTAATGCTTCATTTAAAATTTCAGATAAATCATAATTAACATTTTCTAATGATGTTTCTGCACCCGATACTTTTATTTGTGAATCAAGTTCAATTCCGAGTGCTTTATTTAATGCAATTCGTGCTATCTTTAAATTGTTCTCCGCTTCGATAAGCATTAATTTTGTGTTTGAATATTTGACTTCAAGTTTCAACAGATCATTATTAGGCACTAATCCCTGTTCATAAAAATTACGCGTATCTTTTAGGTGACTTTCAATCTGCTTTAATGTATGCTCAATCACATCTCTTATTTCACTTGCTTTATAATAATTCCAGTATGCGCTGTAAATATTAAATGCAGCTTCATTCGCATCTTTTGAATAATCACTTTCAGATGCTTGCAGATTATACTTTGCCGCACTTCTTGAAGATAGAAGTTTAAAGCCGGTGAAAAGAGGTTGAGTGAAACCAAATTTAAAAGTGTAATTGTTGTAAAGCGGCTCTGATATTCTAATTGTACTCGGGAAAAGAGGAGATGAAAACTCAAAAGCCGGAATGTTATCACTCAAGCGTGTATAATTACCAAATAACTTAAACTGCGGCAGAAACTGGCTATTTATTTCAGAGAGTTTTGCCTCAGAAAAATTTATTCTTGATTGTGAAATTTTTAAGTCTTTGCTGTTCTGCAATCCAATTTCCAGACATTCTTTCAGTGTCAGAATTCTTTCTTGCGCAAATAATGAACTTGCAAAGAGAATTAAGATTAATATTTTTTTCATTTCAATTTCCTTTTTATTTTTCTAAAACTTTATGATACTTCAACTTCTTTCGGTTTACTCATAAAATGAATGAACACATTTTCCAGTGACGGCGTAATTAATCTTTTATCAATTTCTGTGATATTGTTTTCGTCGAATAATTTTTTGATTACAGCATAATCGTTGTCGTAATTTGGAACAGCAACATTTAGTCTATCGCCGTACATCTGCACTTCAAACTCTGTTGATGATTTGATAGCGTTATAAGCTTCTCTAATCGGGCTGCAAACAATTTCAATCACTTGCATATTCATTGAATCCTTTACATTCTTTGGTGTGTCGCAGCTTATAATTTTTCCTTTATCCATCAAGGCAACACGGTTACATCTTTCAGCTTCGTCGAGATAGGGCGTTGTCATAAAAATTGTAATTCCATCTTTCAAAAGATTTGATAGAATTTTCCAGAAATCCCTTCTTGATACCGGATCTACGCCGGTGGTTGGTTCATCAAGGAAAATAATCTTGGGTTTATGAATAAGTGTGCAAGCAAGAGCTAATTTTTGTTTCATTCCTCCCGAAAGTTTGTCGGCAAGACGATCTCTGAAAGGAGTTAATCTTGTAAATTCAAGTAATTCATTTCGTCTTTCTTTATAATTTTTAACACCGTGTATGTCAGCAAAGAATTCAATATTCTCATCAATCGACAGATCACCATAAAGTGAAAATCTCTGCGATAAATATCCAATCTCATCTTTGATGAGATTTTTTTGTGTTAATAAATCATATCCTAAAACTTCAGCATTCCCGGAATCTGGATTAAGCAAACCAACCAGCATTCTCATAGTAGAAGTTTTGCCGGCTCCATCGGGACCGACCAATCCAAACATTTCGCCTCGATTAACTTCATAGCTTACACCATCAACTGCTATAACTGAACCGTAGCTTTTTTTCAAACCGTTTATTTTTATAATAGCATCCATTTTATTAACTCATATCTGATTTATAAATAAACTTTAGCATCTGCTGGCATACCAGGTTTTAAGTCAAAATTTTTATTATCAACAGAAATCTTTACAGCAAAAACAAGCTTAGTTCTTTCATCCTTCGTCTGAACATTTTTTGGTGTGAATTCTGCTTCCGGTGAAATGTAGGTTACTTTACCTACATATTTTCTATCCGGATAAGTATCAATTGTAACTTCAGCTTTTTCTCCGAGTTTTATTTTTCCCAGTTCGACTTCAGACACATAGATGACTAAATCAACGGTCGTCAAGTTCGATACTTTGAAAAGCGAAGACATTGGAGTAACAGTTTCTCCCGGCTCAACAAATCTTTTTACGATAAAACCGCTCAATGGAGAAGTTACATAACTATCGCGTATATTCTTTTTAAGAAGGTCAACCGAAGCTTTGGCTTTTCTAAGATTACCTTTTGCCTGTTCAATTTCTTCGGGCCTGAAAATCTTTTTTACTTTTTGATAGTTTTCTTTAGCAGAATTGTATTGTGCTAATGCAACTTCATATCTCGCTGTCATATCTTCAAATTGTTTTTTAGATATTGATTTAGTTTCCCAGAGCTGTTTGTATCTTTCAAAATCTGCTTTGGCGGTGTTAAAATTGATTTCGCTTTGTTTCAGCATTTCTTCTGCTTGTTTAATGTCTTCACTTCTTGCACCTTTAAGCATCAAATCGAGTTGAGCCTGTGCAATCTGCTCTGCAGCTAATGCTTGTTCTAATTGGTAATCGAGTGCTTCTCTGTCTATGATAAGAACTGTATCGCCAGCATTAACCCGACTGCCTTCATCAAATAAAATTGATTTTACCTCACCGGCTGTTCTTGAACTTACGATAATGTTAGTTGATTCGATTGTGCCTGTAGCTTCGATGAAAGTATCATTATTTTTACTATTGCAACCCGCAATAAGTAATACTGATACAAAGATGATTGTTATTTTAATTGCTTCCATTTTTTATCCTTTTATTAATTAATAATTGTCTTCCTTTTTTTGTTAGAATACCATTTAATAGTATTTCAAAAGCAGTTTCATATATTTTTTGATATTCAATCTGTTCGTAATTTTTTTTCAGCCGAGTAATTTCCCCAAGTGATGTAGTAAATACTTTTATAATGATTTCATCACCAATATCATTAACTAATTTTTTCTTCCTTCCAACTCTCAGTAAAAGTTTTATTAGTGGAATAACCCGTTCATTTCTAAAAGTGATCAGTTCATTTGCTAATTCTGGATGATAATGCTTCAGCTGTAGCATTGATACATTATTGAACAAAACAAGATGCTCTTGAATCATTTTTGATAGTTCAACAAATTTTTCTACAATATTTGATTGCGCTTGAATATTTGTCACAATAACACTATAAGCATAGTCGAGCTTTCCTAAGTAGAACTTTCTAACTAACTCTTCTTTTGTAGGGAAACTTTTATAGATAGTTTTCTTGCTGATGTGCAGCTCATTTGCAAGCTCATCCATAGAAAACTTTTCAAATCCATTTCTGCTAAGCTTCTCATCAAGTAGATTTATAAGCTTCTCCTCGATTTTGCTTCTGGTAAGCTGATTTTTAGTATTTCTCATTAAATTATGTTTGTTATCGTACGCTAACATAATAATCAAAAAAAATATAAAGTTATGTTTTCTTAAAAATTAATTCATCTAAAGATTTAATAGCATTTTTACCTCTTTGTGACAAAAAAGAGGCAAAATTATTCAACCGCCATTCTAAAACAATCATTCTTATCATCCCTAAAATTATCGTCAATAAATCCTGGGTATCAATATCAACTATTTCATTTTTTGATTTACCTTCTTCAATTATAGTGGCTAACAGATTTCTTCTTTTTTGAATAATAAATAAAAGACGATTCCGCAGTACTTCACTTTTATCGAACATATCCTCAGCAAATAAAATTGATGTCATTTCGCGGTTTTTTTCTAGGAAATCGACATGAAATTGAACAAAGTGCTTAATTTTATTTTGAGCAGTTTTTTTTGTCAATATTTCTTTTCCAAGCAAATGATCAAAATCCAGCATTCTGTTTAATATGCCAAGTATAATATCCTCTTTGTTGAGAAAATGACGGTAAATTGCTGGTTCGCTAATTTTTACTTTCTTTGCGAGTTCCCTGATTGAGAAAGATTGATACCCTTCAGCGTGAATGATTTTGATTGCTTCATCAATAATCATTTCTTGTCTTTGCTCTGTACTTAAACGCGGCATTTTTTTACTTCCATAAATTAGTTATCGTACACTAACAAACATAATAAGTTTTCATATTCTTGTCAAGAGAATTTTTATTTATTTTTTCTTTAATTAATAGTAGTGTTTTTAATCACAAAGAGTTGATAATATTTTTTAAAACAATTGCATTATTGTGCTTTTCATCTTTTGCTGAATAAAGAAGCGTTACAATACCGTTTTCTTTTTCCAGTGCTTTAATTTGTTTCATAATTTCTTTTTTCCCTTCAAGTTCCCTTTTATACTTTTCCCTGAATGAATTCCATTTTGCAGGATCGTGAGAAAACCATTTTCTCAACTCATCGCTTGGGGCAATTTCTTTTAACCACATATTAATTTTAGCTTCATCCTTTGATATACCTCTTGGCCAAAGTCTATCAACCAGAATTCTATAGCCATCTTCTTTTTCGGGTTTTTCATAAACTCTTTTTACTTTGATTGTCATTGTGAGGCTCTTGTTTGTATGAATTAATTTAGTTATTCAACATCGTTACTATATACCCATAGTAATCATTCTAAGTTTGATTATCAATATGTGGATTTCGATCATTTGGAATCGTTATTGGTATCTCTCCGAGATATTGATATAGCTCGGGATATTTTTTCCTGTAATAATGAAGTAATTTTAATTATCTTGGCAGTTAGTTCTATTGTAGTTTTTCATCTGAATTACTTTCTCTTAATTAACAAATCTCTTTAACTATATTACTTTTATCAACATTTAATTTGTCGAGTATTTTTTCCACCAATTCAATCATTGGAGCGGGACCACATATGTAAAAATACTGATTAAAATTTTCTACTACAGATTTAAGGAATTCTTCTGTAATAAATCCATTATAATATTTTTGGGATTCTTGATGGGATAGAATATTTATGAAGTTTTTACCAAGCATTGCTTCGAATTCATCCTTTAGAATTATGTCTGCTTCTGTTTTGTTTGCAAATATCAGCTTATTATTTCCAATTTTATTTTTGGAATTAAGCTCTCTCAAAATTGCAATAAATGGTGTTACGCCTGCACCACCGGCAATAAAAACACCTTCACCTTTATAGTTAATCGTGCCCCAGGGTTCACCAATAATTAGTTCATCTGCAACATTTTGTTTACCGATTTCCTTTGTTACTCCATTATGACCATCATATATTTTTATAATAAATTCAAAATAATCCCATTCATTCAGCGAAGTAAAAGTAAACGACCTCTTTTGATCAACATAGCCTGGTTTGTTAATTGCAACATCAGTAGCTTGCCCCGGTGTGAATTTATAATCGGCAGGTTTCTCAATTTTTAATGCTTTCACATCGTGAGTAACATTTTTTATATCAAGAATTTTGACTTTGTATTCTTTCATTTTCCCTCCTTTAAATCTTATTTCAATTTGCTGAACTCTGATAGATTGAAATTCCAAAGATGAACAGGCAAACAACTTTAATTATTTCAAGCACTACATAAACAAAATGAATATTCGATTCCGGTACATTTTGCCCTGTGATATACAATTCTGCTCTTGCGTCTAAAATGGGGAGAAGCCAGAAAGTTTGTAAGATGAGAATCAACAAGGGGATATAATACGCGAGGTTGCTCAGCGATAACAAATTCGATTTTGCAAAAATTAAATTAAGGATTATAACAAAAGCCAGTACCCATTCAACTTTATTCAATGCATTGAATACAAGCCTTCCAATTCCAAGCCCTAATGGCAATGTAATTCCATGTGCTCTGAATTTTAGCCAGGCTTCCATAAAACTTATTGCACCTACAAATCCAATCCAGATGAAAGTGGCTGCTAAAGCATATGGATATTTTACTCGATAAATCATAATTATAATTCCTTTCGGATTGATTCGAGATATCTCTTGCAATTATTTTTAATTGACGAGTAAAGTTATTTTAAATTCTTATATTAGTCTATCCTATGAGTTTCTTTCTCATTATAAATGGTTTAATATGTAATCCAGTTTCTGCTCTCTTTCCGCAATAAAATAATATGTTTTTCTCTAATTGCTGTTTTTAATAATCTTCCAAGGAAGCCAACAAATGTAATTTTCTTTAATATTCAAGTGCTAACCATCCAATTGCGAGATGTTTGCCGAGACTAACAACTTCACCCAAAACCTTTGGCCAATATGATTTTTTAAGTTTACCAAATATTTCCGCATAAACATTTTCAGCTGCCAATCTACCCTGTTGAAGAGCAAATTGTGCTGCAGCCGGCACAGGTTTGCCTGTTACTGGATTTATGGCATTGGCACTATCACCTATGGCATAAATATATTTGTTTCCTTCAGCCTGTAAATATTCGTTAACAATTACTCTACCTGCGGGACCGGTCTTTAAACCGCCTCGCTTTAATAAATCCGATACTCTTATTCCGCCCGTCCAGAAAAATTTATTTGTTTGAATTACTTTCCCATCTTCGAGATACACTTCATTTTCTGTTCGTTTAATTATTTTAGAATTTAGTAAAATCTTTATGTCTTTTTCGATTAATCTCTCTTTTATTTTTTCGGAAAATTCTTCATCCATAAAAGGCACTAATCGATTTGCAGCTTCGATAAGTATAACCTCTAAATATTTTTTGTTGATATTAAAATCTGAAAGGCACTTCGAAGTATGTTCTGCCAGCTCGGCAGCCAATTCGACACCCGATAATCCACCGCCTCCAATAACGAAACGAAGATTTTCTTTCCGTTTCTTCTCATCTTTTTCAGAAGCAGATAGTGCACACATTTTGGAAATATGCTCATAAATGTTATTGGCGTCATATAAAGTTTGCAGCGGGAAAGAATGTTCTTTCATTCCGGGTATATTGTAATAATTTACTTTGCTGCCAATTGCAATAATTAAAAAATGAAATTGGAGCGTGCGATTGTCAATCGAAACGATTTTATTTTCGACATCAATACTATTTACTTCGCCTAAATGAAAATGTATTTTGCGGTTTTTCAAAATCTTATAAAGAGGAATTGAAACTTCGGCTTTGCGAACAGCTGCTTCGTGCAACTGAGTTTTAATAGTGTGATATGGATTTTTGTCAATAAGATGAACACTGAAGAAAGGATGTTTTTTTAATAACCGTTCAAGACGAAGAGCAGCAGTTATTCCGCCATAACCTGCACCGATTACGACGATATTTTTTATTAAGGAACTGTCTTCAGAACTTTCAGGGGTAATTTTATCAATTGATCTTTTTGTTTCAAAATACTTAGGAATAAGTTCATTGAATGTTTTGCGGAAGAACTGTCTTGCAATTATATGATCATTGCCTTTGTATTGAATCAACATAAAATCATCTAAAAATTTCTCAATATTTTCTTTCAGCTTATTGTCCATCACATTTATAAATTTAAATCTGGTAACTAAAAACAGGATTTTAACTCTTCCAGATGTCAGAATCGAAATTATGAGTTGCTCTAATTGCATCCATCGGGCAAATCAGAACGCATTTAAATTCCTCAAAGCCTTCACATCTATTGCATAAATCTGTTACAATAAAAAAATGTTCATTCGAAATTGGTTTATAGAATTTTTCTTTTACTTCATAACTTATTCCGGGTTCATAAATAGCTTCTGTTGGGCACTCGACAGCACAAGCGCTGCAGTTTATACAATCGTCAGTAATTATCATTGACATCAAAACTTCTCTCCTTTGGCTTCACGGTATTGACTACCAACAGCTCTAATTCTTCCCCATATTGAATAGAAAAATAAAATCATCGCCAGTACCTGAAAAATCGAGAATATGACAATTGCAACATTAACCCACTGTATATAATAATAAGCTCCAACAACTTGAAAAATAAATCTTAATAAAGTTGATAATGTCATCATCCAGTAAGTAATCCAGATCAAGGTAGGATTATATTTTTTATCATTTTTTTCTGGACGGGGGAAAAACCAGAGAGCAACACCCATAATCATCATCATTACAGAACCAACGAGAATAATATGAGTGTGAGCAGAGATTAATTCCTGAGAATAAATTGCGATAGGAAAATACTTTACTAAAGAGATATAAATTCCCGTTATAATTCCAATGACAAGAAAAATTATACTTGTTTTAATAAAATACCTTACTGTTGTAAACATAAGTTCTCCTTTATATATCCAGTTCTTCTCTTGCTTCGTTTGACATTCTATCCGGTGTCCATGCAGGTTCCCAAATAAGATCTACATTAACTTTTTTAGAAGGGGCATAATTCGAAATTATATTTTTTACCCCGTCAATCATGCTATTATGCATTGGACAACCTGGTGTTGTTAGTGTCATTTTGACTATAATATCATGTTCAGTAATATTTATATCATATATCAAGCCGAGGTCTACAATGTTAATTCCAATTTCCGGATCAATTACATGCTTTAATAAATTTAGTATTTTTTCTTTTTCTTCCATTATTATTAACTCCTGAATATTTTTATCATATTCGTAGCAAAAATCAAAGAGCTTATAAACATTAATGTAAAAGAAAACAACAAAAGAAAATTTAGTTGAAAGGTAAGAGAAACTACTGTACAAATTAGACTGATTATCATCAGAAAGTATTGTATTAATGCGTATTTTTCACTGAACATATCTTTCAGGAGTGGAACTTTTTCAACGCCTACTTTGCTACTATATTTATGATACCAGACTAAAAAGGGGACTATCTTATACATTTGACCGACTATTAACATTGATATGTAACCTAAAATAATAAGATAGCCGTATATTAATGTAAAATTGACAACGCTCTCATAATTTATAAAGTTCATAATAAACCCTAATATGATTGTGAGCCCTAAGATGGTATATGCAAATATGGAATATTTAATTCCAATATCAAATTTCTTCCTTATTCTGTTCTTTAGAATATCTTGTACCTGAAGCAGAAATAAAAATAAACCGAGGGAAATAAATGACACCAAAATATAATTAACCATTGTTGTTTTACTATAATGAATGACAGTTGATATGCCTAATAAGCCTGCGTTAATAAGAATAAGTGCATATTTTGCTAACTTTAACTTATAATTATGCGAAAGTGTGAACATTGGTATTAATTTCAAAGTAACCCCAATGACAACCATAGTGACCCAACCGATAGAAGCAACGTGTGCATGTAGATTTAAGTACTGAAGGTGATTAATTTTTATATAAGGATGATCTAAATTAATTGCTAATAACAATCCAGCTATTGCAGTAACAAAAAGATAAAATAGAGCCCACGTTAGATAAGTGCCAGTTAAATTCCATTTTTGTACGGTTCTCATTGTAGCGATTAAATTATAAATGAAAATAAAGATGGAGAGATTAATTAATAAAGCCGGAACAGTAAAACTAATAAATGAATTAAAATACCAGAATTTATAAGCCAGTCCCATTATTCCGATAAGATAAATCCAGAATTGTATCTCGGATAATTTTGGACTGAATAGTTTTACTTCTAAAATTACTGGCACCAGCTGGAACATTGCACCAAAAATTATCATGGTAATCCAGCCCAGCGTTGCAATATGAGTGAGCGAAAGTATTTTGGGCTGGAAATGGTAACCAGAGATATCTTTATAATTTAACATGAACAAAATATTAAGTAAAATAAAAGCGATTATTCCGGAAATAAAATACTTTGCAACTATTTTAAATGGTGGAGAATATGAAGATGCCATATTGCTTGTAATATTCATATTAACTTCTTTTCTTCGTTATAATTACATTATAGTAGTTTTCTTCAATTTTATTTGAAATTGCTTCATATCCTCTTTCCTCAAGTTTCGGATATAGCATCATAGGTTCGCGATGGTGATGAACGATTAAAACTGTATCATTATCAATTTGTGACAAAGTCTCGAGTATTTTCATCATAGGTTCGGGTGGTGTTAGTTCTCTTACATCTATCTCAACTACGTTTTTATAATCAATTTTTTGTAAGGATAATTTTTGCTCAGGAGGACTATTTGAAGTATCCGCAAATTTTTCTTTATAAAAATATACTTTGAATAGTTCATTTTCTTTGATTGTCCAGTGCTTAAAACCTTTCTTCTTCAGAACAGAATAGAGCGGGATTGGTTCAAAAGAATTTATAAGCAGAAGTATTTCTCCTTCACTGAGTTCTTTAATCTTAGCCATTATATCATTAAAGGGATCTTTACCTGAATCAATTATTGGGCGAACATCGAGAGTCTTGATATGCATTGAATCAAGTTTTTTAATGAAATCGGGTTGACTATTTGGTTTTTCCTTTAATTGAAGTTCCTCTGTTTGCAAATCAATTGGTTCAAATGATTTATTGATCGATTTATTTAACTCAAATAAAAGAGTTGTTAAATCAACATTCGCGATTTTAGCCGCCTGTTCAATTGTAACTCTACTTGCAAGTGCCTTTCTCAAGAACTTATTTTCCAATTTTTTAAAATGCGGACTCATGTTCAGAAACACAGCAAGTGTTTGAGGATATTTTGAAAGTATTTCCGATATTTTCATCTCTTTGGTTATCATCAAGTCGATACTCATTACTGAGATAAGAGAATAATTATTTTTTAAATATGTTAACCCGCCAAACTGTAGGATACTTTTCAATAGGTTCCCAATTAAACTGGTTTGGTCTTTCAGCATTAAACTGGTAGAATAATGGAATTGGGTCGTGGTCGTTTATTAATTGAAACCCTTCGCCACTTTTAAGTGAATCAAAAGTTGCAAATATAGTTGGATGTTTTTCTCTCGGTGGAATAGGTCGAATATCTAATTCTTTTATTTTCATTTTTTACTCCTTCAATGTTTTTGAATCCTTGTAAGTAAAGAATAAAAATTATAATGAATGATAAGTTTGACTTAAGTCAGTTTTTTTTAGATGATAGCTTATTTGTAAGAAGCAATTAGCGGATAATTTATCTTGCAAGTTCTTTCAATCTTTTTAAGTCAGTAACAATAATAATTTTACCCTTAACTTTTATTATTCCTTCAGCCTGGAGCTTCCGGAAGGTTCTTGATAGAGTTTCTGTAATTGTGCCAAGATACAAAGCTATCGTAGTTTTAGGAACGGAGAGTTTAACAAATGGTTCTGGATAATTTTCTGTACCTGAAGTTTTCAACTCCTTTAGTAAAAATTTTGCCAGTCGGTTAGGTACTTCTTTTAAGGTTACATCTTCGAGTTGATTAACTAACGATTTTAACCTTTTAGCATAACCAGCGAGCATTTTTAAAGCCAGTTGAGGTTCGCTTCTGATTATTTCGAGAAATTTATCTTTGGGGATTAAAATGGCGATACTTTCTTCAAGTGCTTCGGCACTAACTGGATAATTACCACCTTCAAATAATGGTATATCTGCAAATACATTCAAGGGTTTTACTATGTGTATGACTGTCTCTTTGCCATCAGATGCAATTTTAAATACTTTTACTACTCCTTTTAATAATATATAAAAACCATTGTAGTGGTCGCCTTCATTGAAAAGAATTTGGTGCTTTGAAAATTTATATAATTTGCTTATGGAAGAAATATTTCTGAGCTGTTCTATGCTCAATTCAGCAAATAATGGAATTCCCCTTAATGTATTCTTTTTTTCGATCTCTTTCTTTTCCATTGTAAATAACGATTTCTAAATATTAATAATCGGGTGTATCATATTATGAATTTGTAATGAAATTTAATAGTCGACCTGATAAGACATTATTTAATTTAACAAATCTAATCAGAATACTTTGAAAAAATATTCAATTACTCGATAGAAGAAGACACATAGCCAGATGGTTCACAATTAATTTTGAATATCAATAAATCTTCTAGCAGATAATTACCAGTGTTTATCTTGGAAGAAGCGTGCGGCACAGAATCTCAAATCAAAATTTGTGTATTAATTGTAATATTAGGACTGCAAATTTTATGCTCTCATTGCTAGTCTAATATTCTTTAACATAAATTTTTGCAGATATTTGTTAATTTATAATCATATAGGCAAAAAGTCAAATTTAGTTGAAATTATTTCAGAGAGACTCCGCATAAATTAAGCAACCTTTGTTTGATTTAATCCTAATTCTGTTTTTAATGCATCTCTAAGTAAGTATAATTTTTTATAATTG